>CAYOHD010000070.1:0-2843 GCA_964403705.1 uncultured Bdellovibrionales bacterium
ACCAAAAGCGTACATTCCGGACAAGTACTCCTCTTTATAGCATTGGTTTTCTCGATATGGGTAGCAGTTGAGGGTGCAATATGGTTTCTATACGATAGCACCTGGTTTATGTTTTTATGGGCATTTCTCGGGGGGCTTTATGCCATGATGCATGTGTTGTGTATCTATTTTTTTTACGCAGCAATTGGTGATAATAAGACGCTTCCGTTGATTAGATACCTTTCCATTATTGCTCTTCTGCCGCTTTTTTTGATGACTCCTACTAGTTTAAATCTAGTAGCGTTTGATGATGTTAACTGTCAGGTGATTGAGGGTAAGTATTTTCTTGTATACCGCTATCTCATTGGCGCTATATCAATTCTTTGGCTGTGTGTAATCACCATTCGTCGATATCGATCTGCTGTCACATTAGAATTAAAGAAACAAATCGGATTTCTTGGATTTAGTCTGTTAGCATTTCTTTTCTTGTTTTCTTGGTCTGAGTTACTCGGAAGCTTGACACAAAATTTCGAGATTACCCAATACGGTTTTTTTGGGATGCCGATATTTATTGGGTTTCTTGCTTATCTCATCGTGAAGTTCAATGCTTTCAATATCAAGCTTTTGGGCGTGCAGGCATTAACGGTCACGCAATTTGTTCTTATCGGCTCCATGCTGTTTTTTGCGAAGAGTGAAGTGAATCAGATATTGACACTCCTCACATTACTCATCACTACTGGAGCTGGTTGGTTTTTGGTGAAATCCGTGCAGAAGGAGATCGAACGGAAAGAAGAGTTGCAGATGATGTCGGATCGGCTTGCGACGGCGAATCAAGAGCTCAAGCGGTTGGATAATGCGAAGTCGGAGTTCATCTCAATTGCATCACATCAGCTGCGTACACCGCTGACTGCTATTAAGGGCTATACTTCGCTCATTCTCGAAGGGAGCTATGGAAAAATCGATAATCAGATTCAGGACGTTATCAACAAGGTCTATTCGGCAAATAATCGTCTTATTGAACTTGTGGAGAATCTTCTTTCGATTTCACGGCTTGAATCGGGAAGAATGCAATACAATTATCAGCTGGTACAGTTGGCAGATATCGTGAAAGATGCGATGAGCATGTTTGCTGTGGTTGCGAAGAAACAGGATATCAATCTTGAGGTACTCACTCCTGAGATGCCGCTCCCGCTCCTTTCGTTGGATGCAGGGAAAATACGCGAGGTTATCTCTAATCTGATCGATAATGCTCTCAAGTATACCGAAAAGGGATCCGTGATTGTCAAGATGGAACAAGTAGGTGACGAGAAAATTCGAGTGTCAGTCAAAGATACAGGCATCGGGATTAAAAAGGAGGACCTTGAACATATCTTTCTGAAATTTGCTCGGAGTAAGGAGACTGAAAAACTCTATGTTGGGGGTACTGGTCTTGGACTGTATGTAGGACGAACTTTTGTTGAAAAGCATGGAGGTCGTCTCTGGGCGGAATCAGAGGGTCCCGGACACGGATCGGAGTTTATCTTTGAGCTTCCGATTTCTCGGGATTCCGTGTAATATAGTGAGGTAGTTCGTGGAGAGTAATACTTTTTCTTTTTTGATATGGCAAAGATACTCTTGGTGGAAGATGATTCTTTCATCGCTGATATTTACAAGAAGAAATTCGAATCGTCAGGATTTGAAGTTCTGAATATCACCAATGGTCGGGCGGTTCTCAAGGCGGTTGACGATCAGCATTTCGATATCATTTTACTTGACTTAGTGATTCCGGAAATGTCTGGTCTGGAGGTCTTAAGAGAGCTTCGTGGACCACGGTACCCTACGGGTCTTCCGATTGTTATTTTTAGTAATCTTTCTAATCCAGAAGATCGAGAGTTAGCTGTGCAACTCGGCGCGAATGGTTTTATCCCCAAAACAGACTTTTCGCCCTCCCAGGTGGTTGATGAGGTAAATCGGTACTTACGACAATTTGGTGAACAGGGGAAAAATGAGAGTCGGCGTCTCGTGAATGAAACGGTAACCAGTCAGTCTACGGAGCAACCTGTTTCGGGGAAGAAGCGCATTCTTTTTATTGAGGATGAAGAGGTGTTTGTTGATATGTTTGTGCGGAAGCTGGAAGACGAAGGGTATGAGGTGGTTGTTGAACGAAATGGGACGCGAGGACTCGAACGAGCACAAGAGGAGCGGAATCTCGATTTGATTATCACCGATGCTATGCTTCCAGGGATCAATGGAAAAGACTTGGTGGCAGGGATTCACCAGGCCCCAGAGTCATCGCAGGTGCCGATTTTCGTTATTTCTGCTTCAGTTGACGACGACGACATGAATGATATGCTGTCTGCTGGGGCGACTCGGGCATTTTTGAAAACAAAGATTGTACCAAGCCAGTTAGCAGATGAGGTGACAGCATTTTTTCGGGAGGGCGATCGTAATCATCAGTAGAAGGATATAATGATATGCAACGGGTATTGATACGGAATGTTCCCTCACAAATAGGGAAAGAGGTGTTTCTCCGGGGTTGGGTAAGTGTGCGCCGAGATCATGGAAAATTGGTTTTTCTTGATGTGCGTGATCGTTCAGGGTCGGTGCAGGTGGTGATACTTCCAAATCACCTTGAATCCTGCGCAGCTGTACAGGACGTGCGAAATGAAACCATTATTTCTCTTATTGGAAAAGTCAATGAACGTCCAGCCAATGCCAAGAAGGAGGGAGAGCTCACAGGTGGGGTTGAGATTGAGGCGCTTGAATTGAAGATACTTGCGAAAGGAAATGAAGAATTACCGATTGATGTTTCGCCAGTAGAACTTGATGTCAATCTCGATACGCTGTTGAATCCCGATAGGGAACTCTTCGATTGGGCGAGTCCA
>CAYOHD010000070.1:2853-4935 GCA_964403705.1 uncultured Bdellovibrionales bacterium
ATACGTTGTTGAATAATCGAACAGTTTCTCTTCGTCATCGGAAGGTACAGGCGATTTTTAAACTCTACTCATTGCTGCTCGCGGGGTATGATCAGGCATGCCGGAATGAGGAGTTTCTTGAAATCAAGACACCAAAAATTCTTTCTTCCGCTACCGAGGGAGGGGCGAATTTTTTTAAGATCAAGTATTTTGATCGTGAAGCATATCTGGCGCAGTCACCACAGTTTTATAAGCAGGCGGGTGCGACGACGCTTGAACGCGTGTTTGAAATTGGATCAGTGTTCCGCGCGGAACCGCATTTTACCTCACGACATGTCAATGAATACGTTGGTCTGGATGGCGAAATGGCGTTCATTGATGGTGTAGAAGATGTCATGGCCATGCTTGAGAAGATTTTGTTTGCCACATTTGTTTCTTTTGGAGAAGTAGGGCAAAAAGAATTGGATTGTTATGCTGAACACTTACCACCCCAGGTAGCGATTCCTCGTATCCGACTTTCGGACGCGCTTCAGATTCTTGAAAAGGAATATGGAAAGAAAGTAGAAAATGAAGATATTGATGGTGAGGGGGAGAGAATGATGAGCGAGTATGTTTTTAAAACATATGGGTCGGATTTTGTTTTCCTGACACATTATCCAGCTGCTCTCCGACCATTTTATAGTATGCCAAGTGCGGACGGGAAATATACTGAAACCTTTGACCTTCTGTTCCGTGGAGTGGAGATTGCATCGGGAGGACAGCGTATCCATGAATACCAGATGCTTATCGATTCCATCCGTCATAAGGGACTTGACCCTGTGCAATTTCAGGACTATTTGAATGTATTTCGCTATGGTGCACCGGCTCATGGGGGGTGGGGGCTTGGATCAGAACGTATTATTCAGAAGTTACTTGGACTCGGCAGTATCAAGGAAGCTTTGCTCTATCCTCGTGACGTGAAACGCTTGACACCCTAATATCAGGTGTGGCAGAGCAAAAAAGTTGGAAAAATTCCTCAAAAAAGGGTAGAATGGACTATCCTGTTTTATGATGCTATGACATTTTCATTATTTCTCCGAAAAATCCAAAAGGATCTGATCAATCGGTTTTTCGGGCATTTGGCACCGGATATCGGTATTGACTTGGGCACGGCGAATACGCTGGTGTATGTGAAAGGGCGCGGCATTTTGATCAATGAACCGTCGGTTGTGGCAGTGAATCAGCGGACTGGTCAAATTCTTGCTATCGGACGTGAAGCCAAGAAAATGGTTGGGAAGACACCGAGTCATATCGTGGCCACTCGACCGCTGGTGGATGGTGTGGTGAGTGATTTCGAAGTGACGCAACAGATGCTCCGTTATTTTATTCATAAGGTGAATCGAGGAAAGTTTTCGTTTCTCCGTCGACCACGTGTGTTGATAGGTATTCCGTCAGGTGTTACGGAAGTGGAAAAGCGCGCTGTCATTGAGGCGGCCCTGAATGCGGGCGCACGTCAGGCATTTTTGATTGACGAACCAATGGCGGCTGCTATTGGTGCTCGACTGCCTGTGACGGAAGCTGGAGGAAATATGGTAGTTGATATTGGAGGAGGAACCACGGAAATCGCAGTTATTTCGCTGGGTGGGGTGGTGGTTTCAAGGAGTCTCCGTATTGCTGGTGATGAGATGAATGAAGATATCGTTCGTTATTGCCGTGATGAGTTTAATATTCTCATCGGCGAGAAAACAGCTGAAGAAGTGAAAATCGCGATCGGTAACGCATTTCCTTTGCGAGAGCGTCTGACATACGCGCTTCGGGGTCGAGATCTCGTGTCTGGGCTTCCAAAAGAAGTCATTATGAATGATGAGCATGTCCGCGAGGCACTGTCCCGATCGATTCGAGTTATTGTAAATAATGTGAAAACGATTATCGAAGAAACCCCGCCAGAACTTCTGTCCGATGTCATGCAGCGGGGGATTATTCTGGCCGGTGGAGGAGGACTTATTCGCGGTCTCGATCGACTTTTGGCGAATCAGACAGGTATCAGTGTACGTATGATGGAAGATCCCTTGACGGCAGTGGTACGTGGTACTGGATTGGTGCTGGATGATATGGAGCATTTGC
>CAYOHD010000071.1:0-4824 GCA_964403705.1 uncultured Bdellovibrionales bacterium
AGGTGCTAGTGGTAGCAATACTGTGAGAGTTCGAGTCTCTCTATCCCCACAATGCATTTGTCGAAGCGCTTGTATGTAAAAGCGCAAAACAATCTACAAGAGCATATGTAATTTGTAAGAACTGACAGCGTTATTTATACTCACAACTTTTCGGTTTCCACGGCCAGTTTTCTTTGAGGAGACTTTTTCCTCCAAGCGGGCATGGTTTTTCGCTCGAAGAGCGAAAAGAGCGAGGAGGAAAAGTGAGTGAGCGAGTCCGCTGGAACGAGCGAACGTGCTCCGAGAAGGAAGCTGATCGGGGAAACCGGAAACAACGCTCGAGAATCTAACAGGTAATCTTTTTTACTTTGCATGACGTTATTCTCAATCAGAATACTGGTCGAGGGTGCGTCAGGCATAAACGAAGAATGTATGGTACCAAGTACCCAAAACAATCGTGGGCAAAAATTTGCTCCGCGTGATACATCGTCTCACCACCATGTATCAAAACGGCCAATCAGTCCAAACCGTCAAGATGGACTCCCAAGAAAGACTGGCTCTGCCATTGGATCTTTTGAGGGTATCATTGCTCGTGAACAATCGAGTCGTGAACAGCAGAATCGTCATCATCCATCCTACACCCAGGCGAATACTACGGGGACACCTCGTCCTCCGCGGGTGTATCACGCCGCCCCGGCACGTCCAAAGGCAAATCATGCTGTTTCCGCCATCACCGCGCAGCCAAAGGATTCGGCAAAACAAAAGACATCACATGATCAAAAGCAGACAAAAAAACCACTTCACGGGCGTCAGAATGGAGGGAATCGACGCTCAGGGGGTGGGCGGAGTTTTCGGAATCCGGAACCGCAGTTTATGAAGAAACGTGAGGGAGGCAATGTCCCCGCGATTGACTCAAATGTCCTGCGTATTATTCCACTCGGTGGGCAAGAAGAGGTGGGTCGCAATATGACGGTCTTTGAGTATGGAGACGATATTGTCATCATTGATATGGGCATGCAGTTTCCTGAAGAAGATATGCCAGGTATCGATTATATCGTACCGAATGTGGATTATTTGAAAGGCAAAGAGCATAAAATTCGAGGGGTGCTTTTTACGCATGGACACCTCGATCATATCGGAGCCGCACCGATTCTTTTGAAGCAGCTTCAATATCCGACCATTATCGGACGTGATTTCACCCTCGCGCTTGTGCAGCGCAAGGTGGAGGACCAGGATAAGGGAGCCGCGAAGCAACTCAAAATGATTCGCGTGAAATCACTGACTGACAAACTGAAGCTCGGGGTGTTTGAGGTTCGTTTTTTTGAAGTCGAGCATTCGATTATGGATGCCATGGGTATTGCTCTGGTGACACCAAATGGCTCTATCATTCACCTCGGTGACTGGACTATTACGAATGACCCTATTGACCCTGAGGCGAGTGATATTAGTTATAATCACCTGGAAAATCTCCCAAAGCCGACTATTCTTATGTTGGAGAGTTTGGGGGCGACCAAAAAGGGCTTACCGCCTTCAGAAACTGAGGTACACACGAATCTCCAGAATCTTATTCGGAGTGCGCCTGGGCGGGTGATTATCGGCACCTTTGCTTCGCAAGTCAGACGAATTGCTTATCTCATTGAATACGCGGAACGCATGGGCAAGCGGGTTGCACTTGAGGGATATAGCATGAAGATGAATATCGAGGTAGCCAAAGAGCTCGGGTATCTCAAGGCAAAACCAGAAACACTGATTACGGTGAATGATATCCACAAATATCCGGATAACCAAATTGTTATTATCTGTACGGGCGCGCAGGGCGAATCCAATGCTGTTTTGTCACGTATCGTGACGGATAATCATCGGTTTATTAAGCTTCAAAAAAATGACACCATCGTGTTTTCCTCGTCAGTGATACCGGGGAATGAGCGGAGTATTCAGCGATTGAAGGATAACCTGTATCGGAAATGTGACAACGTGATTCATTCCGATGTCATGGAAATTCATATCGGTGGCCATGGTACGATTTGGGAAATTGAGAAAATTCTCCGAGCTGCCAAAGCCGACTACGTTATGCCGGTGTACGCGAATCATTATTTTTTGGTTGAGGCAGCCAAGATCGCCGAACGTATCGGGTACTCAGAAAAGCAGGTTTTTGTGCTCGACAATGGACATATTCTTGAAGTTCCAAAGCAAGATGTTGGTATGCCACATATCCGTAAAGAAAAAGCCGATGCGAATTACGTCTTCGTTGATGGACTTGGTATCGGTGATATTGGACACGTGGTCTTGCGCGATCGCCAGATGCTGTCAGAGGACGGTATGGTGGTTATCATTGTCTTGATTGAGAATAAGAGCAAAAAAGTGCTCGGAAATATTCAAATTATTTCGCGCGGGTTTATTCACGTGAAAGAAAATTTCGACTTGGTCAATGAGACCAAGCGGAAGGTGCAGGATATCATCAAAAAGAACACGGCGACTGGCATGCAATTAGATTGGGAGAATGTGCGGAGTCAGATTCAGGATAATATTGGGCAATTCCTCTTTACCAAGACCGAACGTCGACCGATGGTGCTCCCAGTGGTAACAGAGGTATAGTCTGAGAAGTATATGTGGGGAATTGATTTTGCTCGATTAGCGGGAAGAAATATACCAAGGGGAAAGCAAGCTGTTCGAGTTGATTCTCGTGTGAGTGTTGAAGATCAGCGAGCCATGTTCGCTTTTGTCCGAACTATTTTGAATCGTGTCGATCAAGGTTTGAGTGAGAACGAGGAGGCGGAAGTGAACACGATTGCTTTCTCGGATGCTGATCGACTGGTAACCTTGTCTGTTGCTTTTTGGATTAGGGGGGCACTTCGAGGCTGTATGGTTGTTCATCATCGCCCCTTGAAAGAGGCTCTGAGGAAAGCAGCTCTTCAGGCGGCTCGAGATCCACGCTTTAAGCCGGTTAGGAAGGAGGAATTAGCGGAAGCAAGAATTGAAATTACCTTGCTCAGTTTATCGAAAGTGATACCTCTGTATCAGCTAAGACAGCAAAAAGAGATTGATCCAGAGAAAGGCTATCGATTTTCCTATCAAAATCGACAGGGCTGGCTCTTGCCTGAGGTATTCAATTGTATCCGTTTCCGTGGGATGGAGGATTTTCTCAAAACACTCATTACTGAGAAAGCAGGTCTCCGTATTGATAAACGATGTCTTTCGCAAGGGAAGATAGAGATTTTTGAAGTAGATGACTTTATTGAGTCAGAGGATCTTGACCAGATACGATCTCTTGCTGGTCCAGTTGTGCGCAGTGACCGACGGTATACTTCTTTTGATGAACGATTCATTAGGGATTTTGAGGTTTTTTTACATCGAGCAGCTCAACAATTATTGACTATTCAGGAGGGTGATGGAAATATCCCCCCGATTGTAGATCCTCTTTCTGGGAAAATACAGCAGATTGATTGGGTGCGTTTGGCTTGTGTCACTACTGCTTTGTCGGTTTTTGGTAAAGTTACAGAAAATGAACAATATAATGTAGCTGCCGAGAAGGCGGGACGATATATTTTCAAGTATGGGTACAACCATCCATCTCTTACTTTGTATACGAGAACGTTATGCCGTGTCTATTATGCGGAATACCTCTTTGTGGTTGGGAGGATAGACGAGGCAAAAAGTATCGTTTGGGAAGTTTTGAAACAGATAGACTTAGTTCGTTTCGAACCAATTTTTTTGCTCAAAACCGTCTCGCTTCTTCTTTTGTTTGAAGAGCAAGATTTCTTCAAAAAGTCAGAGGCTATTTTTGACTCCGTGTGGAATGATTTTGTACAGAAGAAGAACCAGAATCATGTCGAATTAGCACGATTTCCGGAGCTTATCGTGGTTGCGGATACACTTTTTACGAGAACACACGAGAATCGATACCAGGAGAAAAGTATACAGGTGACCGAGTGGCTCATGGATCTGCAACATTCAGGGGGGAGTTTTCCGAGTGTGACTGGCGGAGTTGATTTCGCCTATACTCGAGGCACAGGGAAGATATTTGAGGTTCTTGCTCTTGATCCAAAAGGGAATCAGGAAAGCATTCTTCGGACTTTCGGTTGGCTTCAGGATATGCAGTACACGAGGGAGAATACTTTTTTTGTGAAGCCAGGAAACCGTGAAAAGATACTCGGAGGCTTCCGACATGATGTCTCTAATCAGGAGGTATGGATTGATGCCTCCGCGCATGTGCTTATTGGGGGAGCAAGGCTTTTACGGGCACTCAAAGAGAAGAGCGAAGTAGAATAGAATGAGGCCCTCATCTTGCAAAAAAATGAGAGAGAATATCATGTACATATCTCCCCCTTGTGACTCAGTTACAAGGGGGAGATATTTTTGCCAGTAAACCAAGAGCAGAAACTACGGAGCAGTCTCTCTCCAGTTGTAGTTACACTTACGTGTTCCTGGGCACACCAGAGTCATTCCATCACATCCGGTCGGGACGCCAGTATCTTGAGTGACTTCCGGACAGTAGGTGTCAGTTATGACTTTCGCTGGAGCTATGGAACAGGTATTCGGGATACACACAACCGTCACCCGAGGAGACTTGTTGACTCCTAGATAGGAGACATTGAATACTTCATCCCCATTGACGTACCGCGCATTGAGGACTCCGGTAGGCGAGAAATACATGGTATCTTTTGGAGCATTGGTTTCTGTCCAAGTAGCAGACCCGGTGACATCCACACCACTCGCACAAGCGCTAGTACCCGCTTGATAGAAACAGGCCTTGAGGGTTGTAGCTGGAGGACCAGAATCGACTGTAAAGTTTCCAGTTCGATCAAGAGTGCTGACACAGCTATTCTTACAGACCGCGAGATCGCA
>CAYOHD010000072.1:0-4780 GCA_964403705.1 uncultured Bdellovibrionales bacterium
GTCCAGACCGCCGGAATCATCTGTTGAGCAACCACTCGTCGAATTGGTCTCTCGTCGGCTACTTCATCAATAGAACCAAAGAGTGAGAATTGGCCATGATGTTCTTGCCGCTTGGAAGCCAAGTACTCCGACACCGTTTTTCCAAACGTTGTAACATCCAGCCGATTAACAACAGCCCGGATAATCCACGAGTGATAGGCTGCTTCGGGAAACGCTTCGCCCGTAAGTTCAGACACTCCTTCACCAAGACGAGCCAAGTGAGTCAAAATGCCATAGGGCAACTTCACGCACCCGTCAGTTCCGTCAGCATGGTTCTGCACCGAAAGAGGAAGAGTACAAAACCGCATTGCCCCCCCTTACCCACTCAGATGTTCTCCCAATCTTTCGGGCAAACTTGGCAACGGTCATCTCTGGTTCGGTCCGCTGAAGCCACCGATAGAACTTCCAGGCAGCCCGAGCTTCTTCGTGAGGAGGCACCTGTTGATGCCGATTCTCATTAAACTGGAGCGGAATAGTCTCTCTAACCGTCATACCGAATCGGATGTCTACCCGGTATAAGCCATCAAACACAGAGGTGTCGTCTTCCTGTTTCATGCTTTCTGCCAAAAGAGTACAGGCAGCGTAACGACGGTGTCCGGCCACTAAGATGAAGTAATACAAAACTCCATCCAAATTCACGAGCGGACAGCCTGCTAACTGGTGATGGCTTCCCCAGAGCTCGTTGATCTCCACAATATACTGTGCCGCTTCCTCTGGAGTAAGCGCTACCGCAACCCCTGGTGTTTGTTGCCCTTGTGCCCTAATACTCGGAATAAGGTCATCTGCGACATCCAAAGTCGTTCGTACCTGGGTAAGAATCGAGATAGCCTCAAGTGGTACCGCGACTGGTAACACTTTATGTGCCCTCACTTTGATTTCATTACTCTGCAGAGTAAGTGTGACCATTCTTGGCTCCTCCAAATAAAATACGGTTTTTGAATTGGAAAATTACTATCGAAGAACCAGTTTCTCAAAATCAAGAGGAATAGTCAACACTCGATTCGAATCCTACCTGGGCAACAAAAAACAAGACTTGTTGCAGTCTCGTTTTTAGGTGCTCCACTGAGCAAATCACATAAGGATCTCCCTTTACAACTCAACTCCTGGTTGATACAGCTTTTTGTCTCTGTAATTCCTCAGCGTATACGCGGTTGCTTCAAAAAGGTTTTCTGGTAAAGCGTCGGGAGAAAACCACTTCCACTCTTCGCATTTTTCTGGCTCCATCACTTTCGGCTCCCCACCAACATACTTTCCCAAAACACCTAAATTCAGATAGTGTTTATTGTCTGTCTTTATATATCGCATCTCATCACATACAGATACCAGATCAAATTCTTCAATATCTAAATTGGTTTCTTCTTTCACTTCACGCTTTGCTGTTTCAAACACTGTTTCTCCAAATTCCAAGTGCCCACCAGGAAAAGACCATTCTCCAGTTCCGTGAGAGGCATTCCGCAATCCCAAGAGAACTTCGTTTCTCTCATTTTGAATAAGAATTCCTACTCCAACCTTGGGTCTTGGTTTTTCGCCGGTTGCGTTCTTTTCCATAGTCACAAAAATATCACTTACCGATGTATATCCTATCACAAGTTCCACCATCCTCTCGGGAGTATAAACAATGAGGCGATTTTAAGCCCTGTTTTATCTGCTCACCCTAGTGGATGAACTTGGAATTTTTAATTGAGAAACTACTGAAAAAATGATGAAGGAAATGAAAAAAATCTTTTCAAAAATCTAAAGGGCGGCTTGGCATTTGCCTTACCGCCCCCCCCATGTAATTCACCGTCCACCTGGCCATCGCCGATAGCGATAGATAAGGAAGAGAACGATGCACAAACAGATGAGACTCGTCGACATCACGAAGACCAAGGGCCAGTTCTTCTTCAGGATCCCCTGAATAAAGATGGCTGCCTGAAGCGCAAAGGAGCCCCAGACCATGCCCAGAGAAATCGTGTCCGACTTTTTCATCTGCAGCAGCAATTGGATTTGTGGAACAAAAATGATCCATCCGACAAATCCCGCTACTACGACCAGTCCATCCACAAAAATTTCAAGATTCATCACAAACCTCCATGTTTTCAAGTTGCAATATGAAAAAACAAAAATAGCACGTATGTGCTATCTTGTCAATATTTGCTCGCTTGGAGGGATGCGTTTAGAACCTTTGAGTAGGAAAGAGCTTTCCCTGATCCAACCGTGTCTTTGGCTCAAATACAAGGATTGCTAGCTCTTTGCAGATAGTCCTTCCAACGTTCCGGAATCTTTCAACGACACCGTCTTGATTATCCCGTTTTTCCGGAATACCTTTCTGATTTTGACACCCGACTTTGAGCGAAGAATTTCAAATCGGTCATCCTGAACGAGAATCGCGGAATTATCATCCAATGCCAAAGCGACGCCTGGCGTTCGTAACATCATTTCCTTGATACCCGGATTGCGGAGCTTCTTCTCACGTATATGATGCGGACTCAAAGTAAACGGGAGAAGCCCGAGTGCAGAGACCCGCATAAACGAGGTTTGTTCCTTCCCGTTTTTCATGAATCGCCGAGAATCACTCGAGCCATAGCGAAACCAGGCGATGGCTCCTGCGCTCAAGCCGGAGAGGATGACGCCTTTCTCATACGCTTTCATCAACAGTTTATCAACACCCTGTTTCTTCCATATCCGAAGCATGCGGAGCGTATTCCCGCCACCAACGTAGATAATGTCAGCCGTAAGGATTTTCGCTTCGATTTGCTTTTTGGAGAGTTTTTCCCGGACCAAAAACAAGACATCAGTCTCACACCCGAGTTTCTTGCCATAAACGACCTGAAATGTCTCCCAGTATCCGAAGGCATCATTGCTCGCCGTCGGGATAAAAAGTGCCTTCGGATGTTTCTTTCGTGTGAGCTTTACGATAGCGCGATCAATCGGAAGCGTCTCTAAATCCTTCAATTCCCCTCCTCCGATGGCAACAATGGTTTTCATAATGAAGCTGTGCCTATATAATTCAGTGTTTCACGATTTCAATCTTCGGAGCAGTACCTTCCGAATGATTCCTTTGACCGCGAGAAAATATTGCAGAGTATTCCTTGCCAAAATTACAACTTCCGGTACCTTGTTCCCCTACCAGAGCCAATTTTTTCAATCAAGCGCAAAGCCACTAGGCGGGATAGAGCCTGTTTCAGAGTTGCCATTGGAATTGTATCTTTAAGTAACTTGCTCACTTCCGAGACACTCAGTGTTTCAGTCCGAAATAACTGATACACTGCGAGCTGTTTTTCAGAAAGCAGTTTCTCTGGCTGGTCCTCGTCCATAATCACTTTGGCTCGCTTGACCTGCTCCAAGAGTGCATCAAGAAAAAAATTGAGCCATGGCGTGATATCCTCTTTCTTTGTCTTGTGCTTCGATTGAGTCCTTCGCAAAGCGAGGTAATATTCTATTTTCTTTTCTTCGATAATTTCATCAAGAGAAACATACGGGACGTAGGTATAGCCAGTTTTCAGGAGAAGAAGTGTCGTAAGTGCCCTGGAAAGCCTTCCATTACCATCGGTAAATGGGTGAATGGCAAGAAATTCAAAGATAAAGTTCGCAATCAATATGAGTGAGTGATTTTCTTTTCTTTTCATTTCATCGTTCATCCAATACAAAACATCATCCATCTCTTTCTTGGTAAGATACGGTTTAGTCGGTTCAAAAATAACTACTTCCGTGCTATCTTCTTTCCGCATCACTACCTTATTATCAGTCGTTTTGTATGCTCCCTTGTGGGCCTTATCTTTTTCTGAAAAGTTCAGGAGTATTTTGTGGAAGTGCAAAATCTGCCCCTCTGTAATTTTGAGGGTTTGCCAGTGGTCAAAAATTCGCCCGAGCAAATCAGCATAACCAGCTACTTCCTCTGCATCTCTCCCCTTGGGTGGGGCGGACTGTAGCCCCTGAATCAGCCGAGCGACTTCTTCATCTGACATACGAGAGCCTTCGATGCGCGTCGAAGCACCAGTGCTCGTGATAAGCACGCTCCTTTTGAGTCTTCCAAGTGTTTGTGGACTGAGCCGCAAGCTCCCCTTCCAAAGACCTCTGAACTCATCAATCTGGGCTATTTTCTGAAGTATTGCTTGGCTGAGAATAACTCTTTTTGTATACCTATTTTCCATATGATTCTCGTATATATGTAACTATATCCAATTATATACGATTATATCCAATAGTCAAGTAGCTTGTTCTGTAGATTCGAACGTCCGTTGAGGATAACAAAAATAGAGGCTCAAAAAAGCCTCTATTTCCTTAGCTCCGCCTGATAGACGATGTTAGAAACCTGTTTGATGAGAGTATAAAAACAAAAGACCCAGGAAAGCAGTCTTCTGCTTAACCTGGGTTGTATTCCTACTTCTCGTAGGCGATGTAACTTGCTACGTGTGCCTCACCAAGAAGAACAGAGCTTTCGTAGCCTCGTCGGAGTATCAGGCGCCCTGGTTGGATTTCGAATTCCTTGGTAGGAAAATACTTCCGCATATGCGCTCGCGCTCGGGCAAGATAACGTGCTTTAGAAGAGTCCGAGTCGTAGAAGCTCTGGCATTGTATGAGCAATGCAAGCGGTTCCCCCTCTCTGTCGGTACTACTAACGACCTGAAAGAAGTGCTCGTCTTGCTCATTGTGATGCACGTCCGTCGAACCACACGTTGGACACTTATTCATGATTATCTCCCATTGAAATGAAACATTTTGAAAGTTACTGCATGTCTAAATGTAGACTAAATAGGAT
>CAYOHD010000073.1:0-4770 GCA_964403705.1 uncultured Bdellovibrionales bacterium
CTCTTAACCCCAAATCTTGCGCGGCTTCTCTGAGCATATTTATCGGTTCGGCTTCGCTCGTCTCACGCTGTGGAAACATCTTCTCCATACCGTTCTCATAAAATTCAAAAAATTATTCAAAATACATTCTCCACTTCCTCGCTTTACACCTCTCCCCAATTTTTCCCTGAGGCTACTTCGACAGTGAGTGGTACTTTGAGAGTATAAACCGTTTCCATTGCTTGTTTCAAATCCTTCACAAAATCCGTTACCACTTCTTCGCGGACTTCAAAAATAATTTCGTCATGCACCTGAAGCAGCATGGTTGCTTTATCGTGATATTGTTCCGTCACAAGCCGATCGGCCGCGATCATCGCGAGCTTCATAATATCCGCGGCCAAACCCTGAACAGGCATATTGACAGCCATGCGTTCACCCGAACGAGCGACCTGAATATTCTGGCTCTGGATTTCTGGCACGCTACGTCGTCGTCCGAGTTCAGTCTCTACATATCCATGTTCGCGCGCAAACACTTTGGATGCTTCAAGATATTTTGCCACACCAGAAAAACGATCGAAGTAGGCCTTGATAAATTTGCCCGCTTCCTTCTGATCAATATCAGCCGCCTGCGCCAAACCAAAAGCTCCCATGCCATAGAGAATGCCGAAGTTAAATACTTTTGCCTGACGACGCATATCACTCGTCACGGCCTCCGGCTCAACACCAAAAACAACGGCTGCTGTTTTCTGATGAATATCTTCACCTCGCCTGAAAGCCTCAATCATATTGGCATCATCCGAGAGATGCGCCGCCACCCGAAGCTCGATCTGTGAGTAGTCAGCCCCCACCAAGACATATCCCGGCTTAGTCTCAAAAGCACCCCGGATACGCTTACTCCATGACTGCCGCGCGGGGATATTTTGGAGATTAGGGTCTGAAGACGAGAGTCGCCCAGTGGCAGCCACTGTCTGATGATACGTGGTGTGCACGCGTGAACGCGCGTCAACCAAAGATGGCAGCGCATCGAGATAGGTCGTCTTCAACTTGAACAATTCACGATACTGTTCAATGAGAATGACAATTGGATACTCGGCACGCAATTTCTCGAGTTCCGTCGAAGCGGTCGAGATACCCGTTTTATTTTTTTTGATATTCTTCGTCGGGATTTGAAGGTCAACAAATAAAATATCCGCCAACTGCTTGGGGGAATTGACATTAAACTCTTTCCCAGCCAGATCCCAAATCTGCTTTTCCAGAGAAGCAATCTCCCCCGCAGCTTCATCGGACATGTTTCGGAGCGTGGTCGTATTGAGACGAATTCCTTTTTCTTCCATCCGAAAGAGAATCGGAATCAAAGGAAGATCAAGTGTCGCGTAGACATCAAGTAGGGTTCGTCCGGATTCCTGGGTAGCCGAAATATCCTTGAGCTTTTGCCCAAGCAAGGTATTGATCCGATACAGTGCGGCCGCTCGTGTCTTGATGCCTTCTTCCCCCAGTTCACGCGAAATCAAGTCGGTAAAATTCTGCCGCCCGCCCGCGTCCAAAAGATAATCCAGAAGCGATACATCGCGCGCCACACCAGCAAATGAAATACCTTCCTTTGCCAAACGATGCATCAGAGTCTTCGCGTCGAACACTATCTTGGGACGTTTCGAATGTTCGAGAAATGTTTTGAGAATTTCTCTTGTCTCCACATTCCATTCAAAAGTGACCTGTGAACTCTCACTCATTGCGCATTCTATTTCCACGATACCTGTTCCGCCAAAAAGTGAGTCTGTCTCATCCGACAGAACCAGCGCGACACCGTGTCCCTTCGTTTCTTCGAGCCACTTCGTCACCTCTGCTCCTTTCTTGATTCTTTTGTGAGTGATTTTGGTCAAACCAACTTCTTCAGGATGTGCAGTAAGAGATACTTTTCCTTGTCCAGGTATCTTTTTGAGCAAACTAAAGAACTCACACTCGCGCAACAAAGCAGCGACTTTTTCCCGTTCAAAATCATGTGTCACGCAATCCGAGAGCACGAGCGTGACCGGAGCCGCGGTATCAATAGTGCCGAGTTTTTTGGAAAGAAAAGCACTCTCTTTGCCTGCTTCGAGTTTTTTCCGAAATGCCTCTTTTACTTGCTCAAGATGAGCGTACACGTTTTCCACGGTACCAAATTCCTGAAGTAAACTCGTTGCTCCCTTCGCGCCGATTCCCGGTACACCCGGGATATGATCCGAAGTATCCCCCGCGAGACCCTTGTAGTCGGGGATGAGTTCTGGTCCGAATCCATATTTTGCTTCGACGGCCGTTCGATCATACAATACGAGATCTTTGAGTCCCTTCCGAATAGAAAATACACTGATACGCTCATCCACCAACTGGAGAGCATCATTGTCACCAGTCACGATAATCACATCCACTCCTTCTGCTCCCGCCTGTTTGGCAATACTTCCCACACAGTCATCAGCTTCATAGCCAACGAGTTCATAAATCGGAATATTAAACGCCTGCGTCATTTCCTTGACTTTGGGAATCTGCGCGTAGAGATCATCTGGAGCTTTCTGTCTGGTCGCCTTGTAATCAGCATAGAGCTCATCACGAAAGGTCGGACCAGCCAAATCGAATGAGGCCGCGATATAGTCCGGACGAAACTTTTCCAATACCGAAAGAAGCGTCATGGTAAAACCATACACTGTTTGTACCGTCTCGCCTGTCTTGGTCGAGAGAGGCGGCAAGGCATGATACGCCCGATGAATGAGCGCGTTGCCATCAAGTAAAACGAGAGTTTTTGCTTTCTTTTCCATGAAACCAGTATACAGCGTCCGACAAAAACCCGCATCCTCTTGGCCTGGTTTCTTTTTTTCATCATACATTGACTTTCTTATCGATGCATGCTTTTATATTTTATGAATTGCCAATCGCGCATTCCTTGTTAATTAACAATCGGCTCATGACTGATAGAAAAGGATACCTCCACCATGCCCACGTCACTTATTGGAATCTCGCTCATCGTCTTCCTCTCTTTGGTCTCGGGAGCAGCGCAACTTTTTTGCTGCATCATACTCACAACAGTTTTTTGGTGTATCGCATCTCCTCTCGGCCTATCCAGTGACATTACAGGACATATTCTACTCCTCTGCCCCGTGTATACCCTGTCCATATACACAATCCAGCTTCGAAAAAAAGAACCTGCCTTCATCCTCCCGTTCAAGGAATTCAAGTGGTTCACGCTCGGCTCATACGTCATAGCATGTTATCTGTGGAGCGAAGAGTGGGCGAGAGGTACCCTCTACACCCTTTTCTTCTGCAACGTTTTTCTATTCCTCGATGAGATCAAGACTTGGTTGAGAGGCAAACAAGAGGATTAACCACCCCTCTCTCATGAATAACCAATCTTAACCGCTTCTTCCTTCACCCACCGGCCCTCAACCGGTGGCGCTTTTTTTCTAGAGACTAAAGACTCCTGCCACCTGTTTCAATAAAAATATCACCTACTCTCATTCGTGAACTTGTTTTTCAGGACGTCAGACCGACTCTATGCTTGTTTCATGTATGTCTGCTTGATTCGTAATACGAATTTCGCGATCGGTATCACTGTCTGCTTTCAAAGAGAGCGTTATGTCGATACGTGTTTTCAACAAGAGTGTCTCGATGCGCTCCGGCCATTCGAGGAGAACAATCCCCTCGGGATCATCGCACCATTCGGTGAAGCCGATTTTTTCAAAATCTTCAGCCGTCTCCATACGATAGGCATCAGCATGATAGATTCGCTTGATACCATTTTGAGTGGCTGTTGCGAGATGATACTCTTTCATCAACACAAAGGTCGGACTCACAAAAGGTGGTCTTGCTCCACATGCCTCGAGTATCCCTTGAATAAAAGTCGTCTTGCCCGCGCCCAAATCACCACGAAAACACACGAGTGTTCCAGGGAGAAGAAGGGTGCCGAATTCGAGTCCTCCTTTTCTGGTTTCTTCGGCGGTGTGAGTGAGATATTGTTTTTCCATAGAGAGACGTGTATATATTCCTCTTCCCTTCTAGCTATACCAAAAAAACACCTGTCCGTCGAACGCTTCCGCCCAATACACGAGAAAACAAGTCCTTCTTTTCCCGATACAAAACGGTTATATTCGTGTGGTCATCTCGTAGAGTCATTTGACGTTTCGCTTTTCCCCTGTTAGGCTAATTTCTTACCGTAAATGACTGAAACGTCCATTGGCGTCTCCCAAATTATGTCTCTTTCCCCCGACCAACAATTCCACGATCTCATCAAAAAATCCTCTCATCCGCTTATTTTATTGACTCCGTATCCCAGTCGCGATGATATGGCGGCAGCACTTGCCCTCTCACTCTTCATCGAACGTCTTGGAAAATCAGTCACGCTGGCAGCTGATCGTATAGACACAACTCTCGATGAGCTCTCCTTTGTCGCGCGACCGAAAGAAGTCCTTTCTGCACTTTCCGGAGCCCGTGATTTTGTTCTTTCTTTCAATACCAGTTACAACAAAATCCTTGGTGTTCGAACGGCACAGGAAGGTGATGAATATCGTATCTATCTTACTCCCGAAAAGGGAACCATTGATCCGCGTGATTTCTCATTCATCCCCGCACACTATCGCTTTGATGTCGCCATTATCATTGGTGCTCCCGATAAAGAACATCTCGGAAAAATCTTTGAAAATAATCCCGATATTTTTTACGAAGTACCGCTCATCAACATCGATACCAGCTCCCAGAATGAACTCTTCGGTCAGATCAATCTTGTTGATATCACTGCTTCATCAAAAGCAGAAATCATCACCGAGC
>CAYOHD010000074.1:0-4629 GCA_964403705.1 uncultured Bdellovibrionales bacterium
CTCGCTGAGAGAATTACTCCCGCTGATGTCATCCTCAAAGATCACAATTACATCGTCGCTGATGCCTGGATGAAACACTTTTTCATGCGAGACTACTTTTTTCCCCTCTCTCGGGGATATTTCAGTCGCTACGAAACGAATAGTCGTGAACGATGCACGCTCGACATGATTGCAATTCCCAATACACCTCGAGCGCAAGACTGCTTCCGGGGAACTGGTGTTAACTATATCGTTGTGAACCCTCAATTCGACGCCCCACAATTTACCAAATCACCTGATTTCTCTCGAGTCTATTCTTCTGATAAAATCCACATCTATGCGCGTTAATTCATTCTTCAAGCGTCATCTCTCTTCCTGCCTCATGGCTGGTCTCATCTTTTTTGCAGTCGCTTTCCTCTTCATGAAAAACGATCGGGAGCTCGACCCGAATTATCAAAAAAATTGGTGGACGCTCGCCTTCGCAAGTCTCCCCGCCCCATCAAATCTCAGTTTCATAATCACCAACCACACCAACACAGAAAGTTTTACCTATACCATCAAGAATGATTCCACTCTCCTCGAAACCCAAGAGATCCGTGTTCCGAGAGGCACAAGTCTTGTCATTCAACCGGAATATATCAAAGAGGGGTCGGATATCCCAGTCAGACGAGAAATCAACGCTTGGCCGACCAACGATTCACAAAACATCTTTTCTATTTACCAACAGTAAACTCTTTCTTTCAAAAAAAACGTCCCCGCAAGCATCAAGCTCCGGGGACAAGGGCGCACATTCTGATTCACTCGTCCTATTCTGCCGTGGCAGGATCTTCGTCTTATGACGGAATGCCGACCACGAGAAGAATGGGCTCCATACCCTGTAGAAAGTCGTCCGAATCCACCGCCGGTACCAAAACGACGACCTGATAGAATTGCCCCTGGTGACAGGAATAAAATGATACGGCGTAGTGCACGGAAAAAAGAAGGTTCCGTGGTCGATCAAGCACACCCGACTCATCGATCTCAGAATACCGAGGACTCCTCTCGTCTTCCTCTCTCATTGGGTACAACGTCAACATCAGGGTATGTCCCCGAGCGATACACCCCCAACTCTCACCAGATGTATCGCAATTGATCGCCGTAAGCGGTTCCTGAAACAAGAAATATCGCGGAACCTGGTGATAGGGCAGAGACTTGATCGCCTCTCTCAAGTTCAGCATTTCTTCGTATGGCATCTCCACTACCTCTGAAAATGCATCACCGAACGCAGTGATCAGCTCATTTTGCTCATCGTACACTGCCGGCTGACAAGAAGTGAGAATAGACCACTGAGGATCGCCCTCACTCGTTTCTTTTGAGTCGTTCTCCGCCGGCCATCTCGTGCGTGCCCACACGAGAAACCCGATGACAACCGCTGCGAAAACAAGCAGCCCGTACCAATTGAACGCTGGATGATAATGCATTCCCACGATTCTCTCCTTTACAACATGGATTGTTAAAAAACCTGCCCCATCTGCCATGCAGGCCAACCGCAAGACAGCTTATTACTCTAGCACAAAAATATGCACAGTCAATACACCGTATTTTTCTCTCTCCTCCGCATGGTATAATAAAAAATATCTTTTAATCCTATCCTTTATGAACGCAAAGATTTTCAAGGCCTACGATATTCGAGGTATTTATGGCGCGGATTTTGATGAGCACGACGCCTATGCTATCGGTCGAGCGACCGTTGATTTTCTTGGGTGTCAACGTCTCGCCGTGGGACGAGATGCACGCGCCTCATCACCGGTACTGTTTGAAAGTTTCACTCGTGGGGCTCTGGAAGCCGGTGCGCATGTTCTTGATCTGGGTGTTATTACCACGCCCATGGTGTATTTTGCTGCTGGTCGCCTCGATGTTGATGCTGCTGTCTCCATCACCGCTTCACACAACCCTCCAGAATACAATGGCATGAAAATTTGCTTGCGAGGTGCGCTCCCCGTCGGCGAAACATCTGGACTCTCTTCTATCCGTGATATCGCGCTCAAAGGAGAATTCAAAACACCCGAAACAGTGGGCTCTCTCACACCTGAAGATATCAAACCAGCGTATTATGGATTTTTTTCCTCTTTCGCTGAATTCAAAAATTGCCATTTCTCACTGGTTATTGACACGGCCAATGCCATGGGCGTACTCGAGCTTCCTATCTATGAGCAACTCTCAGAAAACCTCACCCTGACGCGTCTCTATGATGATCTTGCTCATCCTTTCTCAGCGCATGAGGCAAATCCACTCAACACCCAAACGCTCGATGAGCTCCGAGAAAAAGTCGTCGAACAAAAAGTGCATCTCGGTATCGCCTACGATGGAGATGCTGATCGCATCGGCTTTGTCGATGAAACCGGCCAAATCATCCCAATGGATCTCGTGACCGCTCTTCTAGCGAAAGAAGTGCTCAAGAAAAAACCAGGAAGCACCATCCTCTACGATCTCCGCTCTTCCCGTTCCGTCAAAGAATTCATCGAAGAAAACGGCGGTCATGCTCTTGAGTGTCGAGTTGGACATGCTTTCATCAAGCAGCAGATGCGTGAAACCGGGGCGATTTTTGCCGGAGAGCTTTCTGGGCATTATTACTTCGAAGAAAACTCCCTCGCCGAAGCCGGTACACTCCCAGCACTCCTCTTGCTCAATCTCATGGCCGAAACCGGTCAGTCGATTTCTACTCTCGTCGCCGAAACAAAGCGCTACTTTCATTCAGGAGAAATCAATAGCGAGGTGCGGGACAAGGAAGAGATTCTTGCCAAACTTCGCTTGCACTATGCTGACGGTAAACAGCATGAACTCGACGGTCTCAAAGTCGATTATCCTGATTGGTGGTTTAATGTTCGACCATCCAATACCGAACCCCTACTTCGACTCAATCTTGAGGCGGCCACTCCCGAACAAATGGCCACCAAGCGTGATGAACTACTCGCCCTCATACGCGGATAATTCTATACCAAATTCAAATCCCATAAAAACAGACAAAGGCTCTTGCGTAAAATCGCTGAGTTATGTATACTGCTTTTCAAGCGTATGATAATCCGAGGAAACAGCTCTCACGCGATGAAGCGGCCAAAGCATGATGGCCTCTTCCCTAATTTCCGAATTGTTTCCTCCCTATCCCGATAATCGGGATTTTTTTTCGTCCATACGCACAGAATTCGCTCTCGTTCCTTACCAACTTGTTCACTACACAGGAGGTACCCACTATGAGTCACGATGTCGTTTCTACTAGCTGGGAACAAGAACTCAGAAGCCTTATCGCTTCCATCCCCGAACAGGAAGATTGGCCTTACATCTGGTACGATGAGATGTCCGATCGACTGACAGTCATACTGCGACGCAACGATAACCAGAGTGTCACTCGTCAGAACATCCTGCCCGGTGTCGATGTCCTTCTTCTCAGCTATCCGCAACCACAAGAAGGGTCATTTGCTGGCATTGAATTCTCCCAAGGAGTTCGAATGTTCGTCGAGAGATTCTACCAAGAGAGTTTCGGCGACAACTATGCCACATACCGCATACGGCATAATAAAAAACGAATTCTCACGACTATCGCCAGCATATTTCGAGCCGTGCTCAACACGCATGAACCGACTACGCTGCCTGTCCCATTCCTCGATCGGATCAATCAGATGCTTGTGGAAGAATCACATCTCGAGATCCACATTCCGCTGTAGTTCACCGCCATCAACCTGAAGTCAGGAGACTCAAATGAACACCTCTTCTTCGCCTTGCGCTTGCCCACTCCTCGCGGACAAGCAACTCTCCTCGAATGATCAGGAGTGTCACGTACCAAACACTCGGACTCTCTATCTTCACAAGCACCCGGGTCGACTCTGTCACGATGGGACGAAGTGCTCTGTCTGTCCCAAGTATCCTGAGCAAGCAACCCAAGAAGTGGCAACTCGGGATCATCTTGCAAGAAGAAACCCGCCCATTGAAGAACGTGCGGCCGTAGGTAAACAGCGCGCGGCACAGGTATATGCTGCGATATTCGGAAATAGCGGCAATATATCTTCTGCATCCCGCTAGACAAGGCAAGATCCTTAATTCCCGAGACACAGTGCTCTTATCACTTTTCGAGACCGTCAACGTGCGGCCTCGTTTTCTTTTTCCTCTTCCTCCTGCCAAGCAAGAAGTCCTCCTTCGAGATTTTCTGTTTCAATACCTGCTCTCGAGCAAATTTCCTGCGCTCGGCTCGAACGTCCGCCCGAACGACACGAGAGTATCACGCGGACCTGCTCCAACCGCACACCAGCCGTCCCTGATAGTTCCTCGAAACGCATCCCTACCTCTCTCTCCGGCAACACCTGAAGGACGCTTAGTGGCAGATTGACATAGTACGGAGTCCCAATCGGCAACAATGGTGCATCGGCTACCTCATCGCATTCACGAACATCCATAATCAAGACCGGTTCTTGATTATGATCCAATACCGCCTTCATTTCTTTCGCTGATATCGTTTTCATACGTAATGTACATCCTCCATTCTCAGCACTACCTAGGTGTTCTAGGCAGCTTTCCGATGCAGCCATTCCCTATTCTCTGGTTCCTCGTCTTCACCCGGGACACCTAATACTACTGCTTCTTCAAGAACGTCACCATTTGTGTTTCTCGTTTCAGAAC
>CAYOHD010000075.1:0-4518 GCA_964403705.1 uncultured Bdellovibrionales bacterium
TCGCCAAGGTGACGCGTGATCGGATGATGGATGAGTATGATGTGGAGTACACGGTGTATGGGTTTATCCGTCATAAGGGATATGGTAACAAGGAACATTTGGATGCGCTTCGGAAATATGGTGCCTGCGTGATTCACCGGCAATCATTTCGTCCGGTGCAGCTTTCTTCTCCGGATACAGTCAATAGGCGTTTCGCGCGTGATTTACAACCAAGGCGTGGGGGAAAAAGAGTGGCAGGGAGTACATCTGTTGTTCGTGAGAGTGAAGAGAGTGAGTAGGAATAATCGATTTATCAAAAGTACAGTATGACAAATATGAGTTGGCGACAGACCATCATTATCGGAGTGTGTATTCTGGGTCTCGGTTTTGGAATGCGGGTGTACGATCTCGGGCGCAATTCCTTTGTGGCGGATGAGTTTCTTGATATCAATTCTGCGTATGGATATTTCAAGACCGGAGAATGGAAGGCGTGGGACTTCAATCATCAGGAACCAAGTGTGGTTAATGAAAATGTCGCGCGTGATGAGCGGGCGAGTATTTATAAGTGGCAAGTGGCACAGTTGTTTCGTGTTTTACCGCCGACTGAAGAAACCGCTCGTTTGATAAGCGTCGCATGGGGGGTTATTTCTCTCTTCGTGGTGTTTTGGAGCACGTTTGTATTTACCAAACGTCGTGAGACAGCTCTTTTGGCGACTTTTCTGTGCGCATTGTCGGTGTCGAGTATTATTTTTGATCGTCGACTGAGGATGTACGCGATGTTTGCTCCTGTATATCTTGCTTTGGCGACCACTCTCTATCTGTGTCTCGAGCAGACTGTCACACAACGAAGTCGTTTGTTGCGATGGGTGGGACAGAGAATCGGTATTCATGCTGGGTATGCTGTTCTCTCAGGTATTTTGTTCGCGATCGGACTGGTGACACATCAGTTGACCGCGACTCTCGTTTTCTCGACGGCCGCATATTTGTTGTGGACGGGTGTCATACAGTATCGGCAAACCGGAGTTTGGAGAAACCGCTCTGTTGTGTTTCTTGGGATTGGCGTGGCGGCTCTCGTGTTGCTTTCTCTGATAGCCAAGAATTTTCTGACTTCTTTCACATCGGGTCTGATTTGGTTTGACGATCATTATAGCTATCTCAGTTACGTGATGGCCGATTACGCGCATCCTTTGCTTGCGGTGTTGCTCATGGGTTTTGGTGCCTATTCTCTTTCGGTGCGTGAACGAAATACTCGGGCGGCTGGATACTTGGTGTTTTCCTATCTTATTCCACTTGCTTGTGCTATCTGGTTTTTCCGACGCAATGCGGGTCCACAGTATATCTTTTTTGCTCAGTCATTTGGAATAATTTTGGTTGCGGCTGGTATTTTGGGTCTTTGGGAATCACTTCGTGAGCGTTTTGTCGGATGGGGACGACGAACTGCATGGGGAGTACTCTTTTTGCTGGTCATGTTGGTGCCAAATTTTGGGTATTTTTTTGAAGAAAATAATACGTATCACGAGACGTCTTCGGGCGACAATCCAAATTATCGGAAAGTGTTCGCGTATGTCACCAAAAACCGACTGCCAACAGACGTGCTCGTCACACGCAATTTTCGCAACTATTATTGGAGTGGAGCCAAGATACATGTGTATGATCTCGGTGATGAGTTGAATCGAGAGAAGCTTTCGGCCGAGGCACTCGAGCAGATACTCCGGGAAAATGAGAGTGGATGGGTAATTCTTTCGGAGAATGATTATGATTATTTTTCCAATGAGGCTCAGGCTCTAATGAAGCAACGGATGGAGAGAGTGAGTCATCCGTCGGTGCGTGGTCCTATTGACGTATACCGTTTTGGATCTTGAAAGAATGATGGCTGTTTGGGGCGCGAGCATTCTTGACCCTGTGTCGTGTTACTTTGAGGATTTTTTCTTGAAGATTTTGAGAATGGGGGCAATATCAGCATCGGTGAGTTCGCCAGCGAAACGAAGGAGGGCGAAATGAACAAACGCGAGCAGTGTTCCCGAAAAGAGGAAGCTCGAGGGGCCATTCGGGAGAATTGAAGAACAGGGGATAAGGATAATGACGCTTCCGAGAGAAATAAGGAGCGTTCTCAGGGAGAGTTGCACACGGAAATGGAGCTTGACGGAGAGCAGGATGGCAATAGTGATGGCGAGTGAGACAATGGTCGTGGAAAGAGCAGCCCCCATGAGGAGCCATTTGGGAATCAGGAGAAAATTGAGCGTTATCATGCCGAGAAATCCGAAAAAGGCGAGCTTCAGAGGAATTTTGACGAGTCCTGCACCATTGAGTGCAAATGAAAGTACATAAAAAACTGTGAGAAATCCAACTCCAATAGCGTAGATCTGCATGGGCCAAACGGCAGATGCGTATTCGCTTCCGTAGAAGAGATGGAGTACTTGAGGGGTGTAGAGCATGAGGAGTGTGACCATGGGGAAGAGCAGAAAAACCATGAGACGGAGAGCTTTGTTGACGAGATTCTCAGTTTCTTTGGTATCACGTTCAGCCGTGGTCTTGGAAATAGCGGGGAGCAGAATAATCGTCAGTGCATAGAAGAGATAGTAGGGAATGCGTCCGGCTGTGATGGCGGCGTTGTAAATACCAGTGAGGTAGTCGCTTCCGAGGAGACTTTTGACGAAATAGAGGTCGAGGGTGAGGATGAATTCGTAGAACAGGAGAAAAAGCGTGAGTGGTCCAGCGTAGGCGAGTATAGTTTTTCCTGAGAACGCGATAACTTCGGATTTTGATTGCTTCACATGTGGGAAATAGCGATGGGTAATGAAAATGTCCGCTATGAGAGCGAGAGTGAAGATAAACAGCGGAGCCGCGATATATCCCGAGATAGCACCTTGAACACCGAAGAAGTAGGCGAAGCTGATGATGAAAATGACGCGTCCGAGAGCGCGCATCATTTTGAGTACCGCTTGGAGGCGAAAGAAGTGAAGTCCGGTATAGTAGTAAAAATAGAAAGAGGCGGAAGCGAAGGCAGGAATGATGAGTGAGGAAAGTCGAAAAAGTGGAGTCAGACTAGGATCATGCAGGGCATGAGCGATGAGCGGGGCTGCGAGAAAAAAGACGAGGGTGACAGAGGACATGAGGAGTATCTGTAGACGGATGGCCTGACGCTTGATGCCGAGAATTTTTTCGGGGGCACTTTCAAAGATTTCAGCCAGGTATTTGGACATAGCAGTCGGGATACCGTTGCCAATCAGGATAATCACCATGGTGGTCAGGGTGACCACGAGGCTATAGCGACCATAATCAGCTGGACCGAGGATACGACCGACTGCTGATTGAATGACGTAGCCCGCGATATTAAAGACAATCTCTGAAAGAGTCAGCCAGACAAGGGCTTGAGAAAATTTTTTCATAGGGGAGTTTATTGGAGATGTTTGGTTATTTGCGTGACGACTCCACTGAGATTGTCATTGATTTCGTTATTCCAAAATCGGAGTACCGTGTAATCAAAATCAGAAAAGTATGCCGCACGATCTCGGTCACGTTCCTTATTGTCTTTTCGTTTCCAGCCATCGATGTCGATGATGAGTCTTTTTTTGATGCAGCAAAAATCAACCATATACGGACCATGGGCGTGTTGGCGGACGAAGCGGTGTCCGAGTGCTTTGTTTTTGAGTCGTGACCAGAGCTTACTCTCTTGGGGCGTAGAACACTTGGCGCGTGCTCGACGCGTGTTTTTCGAGGGTGTTAGTATCATACAAAATATACAGGAGTCATCTGTCAATGCTGTGATATCTCTGGGATTGTGTGATGGTTGATATTTTTTCGAGAATGAGAGCAGCTATACTGTCTGCTGGCTGGTCGGCATCAAGGATCTGCATGTTCCAGGAAGCCAATTTCTCTTGAAAGAGAGCTTGTTTTTCTTGGAGATAGATGATGCCTTGCTCGGGCTTTCGCTCTCGGGACATGATTTGGTGCGGGTCGAGATGAAAATAGAAAGCGATATCTGGTTTGGGCAGATACGATTCGAGGAGATTGGCTCGGGTACGCCAGAAAAGAAAACGAAGTGTGTTGTGATGTGGGAGCGCGAGATACTCAAGATGAATCAGACTATCAAAGAATGAACGGTCTGAAAGAAGATACTCGTATCCTTCGCGTTCCAGTCGGGCGATAAAGCGTCGGAAGCGAAATAGATCAAGGAAAAGGAGTTTCTGACGGAGGAGGAGTGTCAGAATCGAGGCCTTGGTGACGGCCTTTTCTTGGCCGGGCTGGAAGTTTTTTTGTTTTTTATAAATTCGCATGAGGCGATTGGCGAGAGAAAATTCGATTGCATGAAAATAGGCCACCTTGTGACCCTCACCGATCAGGTGTTCTTTGAGAAGTTCGAGCTGGGTGGATTTGCCGCTGCCATCCACGCCGGAAAAAGTGATGTATTGCATAGACTCAGGGTATCAAAAAGTGGTATTCTCAGCAATGATAGGCTAAAAAATACATCTCTTCATAACTGACATGCGACGATTCGGAACATATCTCTTTGTTCTCTTTTTGGGGATTCTCCCGCTT
>CAYOHD010000076.1:0-4484 GCA_964403705.1 uncultured Bdellovibrionales bacterium
CGCTCAAAGATTTTCACGGACAATGGGTGGTGCTCTATTTTTATCCAAAAGATGATACGCCTGGATGTACCAAAGAAGCCTGCAGTTTTCGTGATGGGTTTGCGCGTTTTAAACGGGAGGGAGTTGTGGTACTCGGTATCTCGGCAGATTCGGTGAAGAAACACGCGAAGTTTGTCGAGAAATATGAGCTTCCTTTTTTGCTTCTTGCGGACGAACAAAAAAGAGTTGTGGAGCAATATGGTGTGTGGGCGAAGAAAAAATTTATGGGGCGTGAGTATATGGGGATTCTCCGCACGACCTTTCTGATCGATCCTTTGGGGAATATTTTCAAGGTGTATGAAAATGTGAAACCTGATGAGCATGCGGACGAGGTCTTGAAAGAGATAGTAAGAATGAAGAATGAAAAGGAGGGGTAAGCGGGAGAGAACATGGTTGTGTGAAGAATAACTGATTGAAATCAAGATTATGAAAATCCAGGCCGGAGAGAAAGTGGTGAAAGAGGGAAAAGATGTTGTTCGAGTGCGAATTGTAACGGGTACACTGGATGAAATAGTTCGTTTGGCCGATGGGCGACGGGAGCTGGTACTGGCGGTTGAAGAACCGAAGAAAATGACTCGCCGAATGCTGATTCTTCTTGTGCGGAAAATAGTGAGCGTGGCTCAAGCGAAGCGTATGAAACGTCTCGTATTGTCTTTGGAGAGCTTGCGTTTCAAATCCGTCCCTCTCGAGAGTGAAGACCTCGGAGAATTATGCGCAACCAACATGTTGATGGCGCATCATGCATTTGTCGAACACCTCGCCAAACCGAAAGATGGTTTTCCGGTCATCGAAGAGGTAGTTATCGAAGGAGCTGACCGAGAATTTCGCCGAGGTCTTGATCGGGGGATGATTATTGGTGCAGAGGTGAATGCCTGTCGTCGTCTGGCTAATCTACCCGGTGGTGATATGACTCCGTCTGTGTTAGCCAATGAGGCTAAACGAATTTCAGCGAAGCTTCCCATCAAAGTGAAAATTCTTGGCGTACCAGAGATGCAGAAATTAAAAATGGGTGGAGTGATCGGAGTTGGGAAGGGATCAGCTTTTCCAGCGAAATTCATTGTGATGGAATACTTCGGGGGGAAGAAGGCCGAAGCACCGATTGTGTTGGTTGGCAAAGGGGTGACTTTTGATACAGGAGGGATAAACTTGAAGCCAGGTGACTCGATGCTCGGGATGAATATGGATATGTCAGGTGGGGCAGCCGTCATGCATGCTCTGGCAGCCGCCGCCCGACTCAAAGTAAAAAAGAATATCATCGTTTTGGTACCGGCCGTTGAGAATATGCCTTCTGGAACGAGCTATCGACCGGGAGATATCCTTCGTTCCATGTCAGGGAAAACAATACAGGTGGATAATACTGATGCTGAGGGGCGTATTATTCTGGCGGATGCTCTGACATATGCCAAGCGCTATCATCCATCTCTCGTTGTGGATGTGGCGACTTTGACTGGAGCAGCGGTCGTCGCGTTGGGTGAACGAGCATCGGCTTTGTTTACTCAGGAGAGCAAACTCGAACAGCGTTTCCGTGAGCTCGGGGAGATGAGCGGGGATTACGTATGGCCGCTGCCACTGTGGGATGAATACGATGCGGAAATTAAAGGAACATTTGGTGATGTCTCGAATTTTGGTAAGACACGTTGGGGCGGAGCGATTACCGCGGCTGCTTTTTTGAAGCAATTCGCTGATGGATATTCTTGGGTTCATCTTGATATCGCACCGCGCATGACAGCCATCGAGGGAGAGTATCTCGCCAAGGGCGCGGCCGGTGCCCCAGTTCGCCTTCTAGTCAAGCTCTTAGAGGGATAGTTCAAAAAATACAGACTCGTTTTTTTTTGTTTGCACTCACGCTGGGGGAATGTTCTATGAGGAGTGATGGTTTCGTTCTCCTTGTCTATTTACTTGGCAAAAGTGATGAGGCAAATTGTGAGCAATCTTATTCTTCTGGTACACTCGAGAATGTGATCGTGTAACAGTATTTTTTGTTATGAACTGGTTTCTCCTTGCCTTTGCTGCAGCTCTTCTCGCTTCGGGTCACACCATGCTCGAGAAGAAAGCTGTCTTAAAAGGAAGAACAGTCGAGGTCTCGTGGATACTTGCACTCGTCAGCGCCTTGTTCTCGATCCCTCTTTTTTTCTTTGCGGATTTTTCAGGCGTGAACTCTTCCATCATTGGAGCTATTTTTATTGCCTCAGTTTTTGGAGCGGGAGCGCTTTTCCTTGCGACCAAAAGTCTCAAACATACGGAGGTGAGTGAGTCTTCACCATTTTTCGCTCTTTCTCCGTTGGTCGCGGCAACTCTCGCTTTTCTTTTTCTTCATGAAAAAATCACCGGAAGTCACTTCATCGGATTCATTTTGATGGTGGGTGGGATTTTTTTTCTTGAGTTAAAGAATTTTCGATTGTTGTCAGGAATTTTTGCCAAAGGAAGGGAAAAATATGTATTGTACACGCTAACAGCAGTTCTCTTATTTGGCGTGAGCTCTCTTTTTGATCGTATTATTTTATCGAGTTATGAGATAGATACACTCGCTTTTTTGGTATTGATACATATGTTTCTTGCAATACACTTCTCCGTGATTTTTCTTCTACAGCCGATTTCAAAAAAGGAGCTGGTATCAAGTCTGCGAGAGAATTGGTATCTGATTATCTTGCTTGGTATCATCACGTATCTCCAGCGATATTTTTATGCGAGTGCTATTCAGGTGGCGATGAGCCTGGGTATGGTGGTTGCCGTGAAGCGATTGTCCTCTCTTTTTACCGTCATTATTGGAGGGAGCCTATTTCATGAACATGATGTGGTCCGTAAGACAATAGCGACGATAATTATTTTATTTGGATTGGTACTCCTGGTATGGTGAACAATTCACATTGTCTCTTCTTGAGCAGAGGCGTCTCTCTCAATGGAGGTATGATACTGGCTTGACTAGGGGGCATTTTTTCGATAGGGTGTGAGTCACAGTTCTTTTGAGGGGAGGAATAAACAGTGAGTGAGAGAATAGTTATAATCGGCGTCGGACTCATCTTGTGCCGCATCGGGCCAGATGGGAACATGCAAATTCTCGTGGTTCGAGAAAAGCGAGCAAAACCACTGATTCATAAGCAAATTGGTATGCTCTCTCTTCCTCTGGAGACACAAGAAGAGCAGGATAGAGGGAGTACTATCGAGACGATGCTTCGGTGTGGTCGCGAAGAATTAGGCCTTCAGAACGGCGACATGAGCGAGATTTTTCCTGTGGCAGCAGAATTTCGGTTGTTTCCGGATGTCGAGGGATGCGATATTATCACGCGCTACGGGACTGCTTGGTACGCCGGGAATCCAGACCGTCGCCTTGTTTCACTGTCTGGAGATACAGAAGTGGTTGGCTGGATGACCATGAGCCAATTGTTGGCACAACCTTTGATTCGGGTAGAAACCCGTCCGGTGTGCGAACATTTCTTACAATATTCTTTGCACCAAGATTGGTAGGAGAGAATGGAGTAGCCATTGAAGGGGTGGCTTGGGGTTTTTCACCAGGCTATCCCGTTTTTGTATCTGAGAATGTAATAGTGGTATGTGGAAAAGGATGGTTGAGAAGCACGGAATGATAGTGGTTGGCATCAAGACCATTGAAGATTTCTATTTGTTTGACGGAGGAATAGCGTAGTGGAGCAAGTTTTTGTATTTTACCACCAAGGCCACCAGTGACGTCGACAGAGTGTGATCCAGTAATGCCTGACTGGGTATTGAGCATTTCGAAAGGAAGGTGTTCGATGAGAGTCGCCCGAGGGAAGCGGTGAGGGTCTTGGGTAAAGATTCCGTCGATATCGGAAGCAAAACATATTTTTTCAGCGGAGAATTTTTGTGCGAGAAAAGAAGCAATGGTGTCACCTGAACAGATAGAAAAATTGAGGAGCGTATCAGGAACCATCTCGCCGTAGAGGAGAGGAATCTGTCCATGAGCGAGCGCGTGAGTAATAGTCTCCGTTGAAAAATATTCCATGACAGAATTATTCTGAACGATAATGGAGGCGCTGTGCACGGAGACGACTGGTAGTCCGGATGCAATACAAGTATCAGCGAGTATGGAGTTGAGTTTTTGATTGGCTCGTTGAGAGAGGAGCGCGGCTTCAATTTTCTGGGGATTATCACCAGTACCGTGTCTGAGATCGAAGTCGCGTGCGAGTCGGTGTCCGGCTGATCCAGATCCGTGAATGAGAATGAGCCGGCAGGGTTTCTCTTTGAGGCTTGATTGGAGCGCGAGCGCAACCTTTTTCATGAGTGATACTCGTACAGAAAGAGAGGCGCGATTCTTGTAAGTCGCGACACTGCCACCGATTTTGAGAATGATAAGAGGAAGGGTCATATGAGGAAATCATATCCGAAAAAAACACCTTTTACCAGTGATTTTGGATGAAAAAGGCTTGCATTTGCGTGAAAAGAAACATTTGGCTATACTCAACCCTATA
>CAYOHD010000077.1:0-3875 GCA_964403705.1 uncultured Bdellovibrionales bacterium
CCAAACGGATCAGATTCCGAACCATCCCCGTCCTTTCCTGCTTCAACAACATAATCTGGAGAAGCAGCTCGTACCGATTCGGCTGATGCCAAAACAAAAAAACAACATACAAAAATAAGTATCCACCAACCCACTCTAGTGCTTCCGTATACCATAAATCTGTTTTTTCGGACTCATCAGGTACCCAGCGTATATTCCCCCCTCAACACGTATCTTTCTTCATTTCTATCATAAAGAACCTATCTGACACAACCGCAAGACTCAAAAATACTTCATCTCTGTAAAACACAGCATTTCCATCTTTACCGATTCACCCACAAGCCCTTTTCTTTGATGAGTAACTCAAGCCGATTGATAGCCTCGGCCTCTGGCACATCACGTTCCACCAACACCTTCTTCCAATACAGGTTAATCATGCCTGGTCGCCCACCAACGTATCCAAAATCCGCATCAGCCATTTCACCGATTCCGTTCACGATACAACCCATCACCGCAATACGCACCCCAACCAAATGATCCATCCGTGTCTTGATTTGATGAGTCACACTTTCAATATCGTACAAAGTCCGACCGCACGATGGACAAGAGATAAATTCCGTTTTTGTTATCCGCCGTCGCGTCGCCTGTAAAATGCTGTAGCAAACCGGAATTTCTCGCTCGGGTGCCTCGGTCAAAGAAACGCGTAGCGTATCACCAAGGCCATCAAGCAGAATAGTGCCAATACCAATGGTCGATTTTGCCCGCCCATCCTCCGCACTCCCCGCTTCCGTCACGCCGAGGTGGAGAGGATAGTCCATATTTTCCACCTGAAGTGTCTGCGCGAGCAAACGATTTGCTTCAATCATCACCAGTGGATCAGAAGACTTCATAGCCACCACAATCTCATCATATCCATATCGATGAAATATACGGAGGTATTCCATTGCTGATTCCACCATACCAAGAGGAGTATCGCCGTAGCGAGAGAGAATACGATCCGACAGTGATCCGTGATTCGCTCCGATTCGAATCGGTTTCGCGAGTCGCTTGGCCTCTTCAATAAACGGGAGCAAACCCTTTTCAATACGTTTCAATTCTTCTTCATAGGCTCCAGATTCATATTCCAGGGTCTTCTGAAGCTTGGCGTCGAGCAAGTTCCCTGGATTCAGGCGAACCTTATCAGCCCATTTGAGTGCCTCAAACGCTGCCGCTTGCGAAAAGTGCACATCAGCAATCAAAGGAACACTGATTCCATAGCGTGTTGTGAGCAATTTCCGAATGTCAGCCAATGCCCGCGCGTGCTTGGGCGTCTGAGTCGTAATGCGTATGAGTTCAGCCCCCGCTTCGACACAACGCACCGTCTGCGCCGCAGTCGCCTCTATATCGAGCGTGTCTGTATTAGTCATGGTCTGAACACGAATCGGCTCATCTCCTCCAATACCGATATCACCGACTCGGATAACTCGTGTTTTTCTTCTTGACTCTAAGGCTTGAAGACGCATACTCGTGAGAATACAATTTTCCGAATTATGTCAAAAGAATGCAAACTCCAACACCTCGAGAGCACGGCACGGAGCACTCTCACTCCGCTCCTTCGTCTTCCGAGTTCTCGCTGTCCTCTATCGTGACGTCCGATAGGTTGGGAGAGAGAAACTGTCGGAGTGTATAGCGTGGCGGTGCCTGAGAACGACTTTCCTTGATTATTGTAAAATCCTGTCGTTCACCGATGATGCTTTCGGGTTTTGGCAGCAACTCAAATACCGTCAATGTACCAAAGGCAACCGCATTACCTATCGTATAGGCAGAACGATATTTCTCTAGGCCTGCTTCAGGATCTGATTGGGTACGAAGAATGACAAACGAAATGCTTTGCCGATATGCCTGATTCGTTTTGGGACTAATACTCTCAATCCCTCTCTGGTCGAGAAGATATTTCAGTGCCCGACGATACTGCGGTTCACTACTCATATAGAGTGGTACATTCGCCTCACGAGTCCGTTCCGCAAGAAAATCCACAATGCGTTCTTGCTGTTCTCGAGTTACCCGTACACGCTCTTTCAAAATACGATCTGGAGGGCTTTCGATAGCTTCGCTCCCTGCCAAACGGAGCTGTTCAAAACGATTCGCCAAAAAATACAAGTTAGAAGCAACGAGACCCATCACCACTCCCCAAAACACAACCGTTCCCAGATGATACCGCCTGGGCAGCATGTGAGACAAAGCTCGCCACAAAAATCCAAACAGCAAGAAGAATACCGGCGCATTCAACAAGAAAAAACGAGGCGCGATACCATAAGCAAGCGGTAAGAAGAGGACAAAAGTCACACCAAACCAGAGCAAAGAGAGCAGCAAAACGTCCTCCTTACGCCGATCTGTCTCCCGCCACCACAGCCACAAGAGAGACAGGGACATGCAGAAAAGTAACACAAGGGCCACGATGCCATATAGCTTTCCTTGATCGCATCGACCTACACATACTGATTCAAATGTGCCATTCTCAATCACAAGAGAAGGGAGAGTCGCTCCTTCGAATCCCGTCAATAACACGAAACCATGCAAAGCGAACTCACTCGTATTCCGCACTGCTTTTTCGATCAATGGGTGATTCTCCTTGGTTGATTTTTCCGAGATAGCCCCGATAAATTCATGCGTGTTCATGCCACCGGTTTTGATCTCATTGAGTATCATCGGAACATAGAGCACCAAAATGATTGCTCCTGCTCCCAACCAAAATCGCAGCGCAATCCGCGGTCGTCGCCACAGAAGAAATAAGCCCGCTATAGCCGGGAGAGCGAGAAAAGCCAAGAAATGCATATGCGTTGCAAGACCGATAGCGAAAGCCGCCACCAGAAGCCAGCGTCCCATATACTTTTCGTGACGATCAACAGACCGCAATAATGCGTACATACCAAGCAAACTGAAAAAGGGAATCAGGTTAGGATTCCACGCGAAGCGACCATACAGCACCAAGAATGCCGACACCGAAAAAAGCAGTGTCAATGCTACCGATGACGCTGCAGAGAAAAATCGACGCGCGAAGAGATAAAAGAGAAAAATCGACGCGATTGAGCACAGAGCCACCACCCAGGCACTTCCCAAAACAGCATCACCCGATACCCAGGCACCGAGATATTCTAACCAATAAAATCCCGGCCCAAGACGAAGAAATGTCCCGCCGGCTTTCGGTCCCAACAACGGCAAATCAAGCGGACTTCCGAGGAGAGCCGCATCAATTACCAGGGCATCGCGCGCCTGATCAAGTTCAAAATGAAGCCAATCACCCAGGTAAAAGAGACGTAAAAAAGCCCCAAATAGAAGAATAATTGCCACCGAAAACAGGGGCAGCCACCATCCGCGTGACCAAGGAACAGGTTTGTCAGACAATCCCATATACATATATACTCAAAACAATTGGATGCGGAAAATAAGCCCTCATCGAATCGCTTCCATTGTATCCTACCCTATGAGCTCTGTCGATCAAAAATGGTATCTCTCTCCGCTGTTCAGGTTGGCAAGTCTGAGTATTTTTTGGTGTCTTGTTTTCATTCTCTCTTTCAAAACAAATTTCAGATATGTCTTCGGTGACAAAATCGCGGTTCTTATCTGTAGCCTTGCCTACGGAAGTCTCGCTCTCTGTTCTTGGAAAACCGCTCAGGGTCACACGCGAAGAGCACTCATATTCTTCCTCTACGCCCTTGTCCCGCTTCTCCCGATTCTCTTTAGCATGTTGCCATCCGAGGAACCAGCCCTTCTCCCCTGGCTCGTATTGGACTTCTGGTTTCTCTCAACGGGAGCATTACTCCTCATACGTTTCCTCCCTCTCACACCGCTCACAGAAACAACAACTCCATCTACACATGTCTTGCCTCGCCGAAAAAGCATCCGAATCATAGTCG
>CAYOHD010000077.1:3885-4419 GCA_964403705.1 uncultured Bdellovibrionales bacterium
ATCAAAGCTATTGTCACGTTTACAAATGTATTCTTTTATTTCACCGGAGCGAGTGGTATCGGAAAACAAGCCATTATCGATGAAGCACTCTGGACTCACGAACGCATCCCTCGCTTCTTCGAAAATATCCGGGAGGGAGAATTTGCAAACACCCGCGTCAGCGACAAACCAGGTGTCACCATTCTCTTAGCCAGCGGTGCTGCTCTTTTCGGTTTCTCACCAGATCCAATACAAGAACGCCAATACGATCCAAAAGCAGAAATTATGTCTGCTTCTTTCCGGCTCCCCATTCTCTTGACCGCTACTCTCCTTCTCTTCCTCATATTCATTTTTGTGTCACGCGCCACCAATCCGTCAGTCGGTGCGCTCACCACACTTCTCATCGGAACATCACCCGTCCTCATCGGTATCTCACGTATCATCAATCCAGACGCACTGCTTTGGGGTTTTTTCTCGCTTTCTTTTTTCGCTTATTTTGCTTTCCTCTCAACACGCCAGCAGCAGAATCTCCTCTGGAGTGGATTCTTCTTCGGC
>CAYOHD010000078.1:0-4373 GCA_964403705.1 uncultured Bdellovibrionales bacterium
GAAAAAGACGTATTGAAAAAAGTCAGGGAAGTTCTTGTGAAAACTGTCCTCTTTTTTTGACTGGTGGGAGCCGAGATGGTAGAATAGTCAGACATTTGGCTTTAATGAAGGAAACTCCTATGTCTTTTCTCCAGAAATTGTTTGGTTCAAACGAAAGAGTTATTGAGAAGCTGAAACCAATGGCCGAAGAGATCGATCGTCTCTCGCCGAGTTTTGAAGCTCTCACTGATGAAGCACTGCAAAATAAGACGAAAGAATTTCGCGAACGTCTTGCCCAAGGAGAAACCTTAGATGATTTATTGCCAGAAGCTTTCGCCACTGTGCGTGAGGCGGCTAAGCGCGTGATTGGGGAGCGACACTATGGCGTGCAGCTCTTGGGTGGCATTGTTTTGCATCAGGGGAAAATCGCGGAGATGAAAACGGGTGAAGGTAAAACGCTGACGTCGACACTACCAGTGTATCTCAACGCGCTTTCGGGCAAGGGAGTGCATGTGATTACTGTGAATGACTATCTCGCGAAACGTGACGCGAATTGGATGGGTCGCATCTATGCTTTCTTGGGACTTTCGACCTCATGTATCTGCCATCAGGGGACTTCATTTCGATTTGAGCCACATGTCACTGACGCTGATGCCGTGAGTATCGAGATGGAAAATCTCATCCCCATTACGCGTCGGGAGGCATATCAGTCGGATATCACCTATGGAACCAACAATGAGTTTGGTTTTGATTTCTTGCGTGATAATATGGTGTCTGATATTTCGGAAATGGCGCAGCGCGAACTGCACTATGCCATCGTGGATGAAGTAGACTCGATTTTGATTGATGAGGCTCGTACCCCACTGATTATTTCAGCTCCCGATACCGAGTCGACCAAATTGTATGAACAGTTTTCACGTATTATTCCGCGACTGCACATCGAAAAGGATTATGTGGTAGATGAAAAAATGAAGGTGGTGACGCTCACTGATGAGGGGATGGACTCGGTGGAAAAACTGCTCGGTATGGGCAATATTTATGCTTCTGGCAATGTCGCGTATGTCCATCATTTGGAGCAATCTCTCAAGGCGGAAGTTATTTTCAAACGTGACCGTGATTATGTGGTCAAAGATGGGGAGGTGATTATCGTGGATGACTTCACTGGTCGACTGATGCCCGGACGCAGGTATAGCGAAGGGCTCCATCAGGCGATTGAGGCCAAAGAACACGTGACGGTGCAGAAAGAATCCCGAACACTGGCGACCATTACCTTTCAAAACTATTTTCGTCTTTACCAGAAAATTGCTGGTATGACGGGAACCGCGACGACATCAGCTGAGGAGTTTTTCAAAGTGTACAAATTGGACGTGGTGGAAGTGCCGACGCATCGTTCGATGATCCGGCGAGACTTGCCGGATATTGTGTATAAGACTGAGGAGGCGAAGTTTCAGGCCATTGCCAATCGGGTCAAGGAATTGCGGACAAAGGGGCAGCCGGTCTTGGTAGGAACAGTGGCGATTGAAAAATCTGAATATTTGGCAGCGTTACTTGAACATCAGGGCGTCGCGCATCAGGTACTCAACGCGAAGAATCATGAGCGAGAAGCAGCGATTATCGCTGGTGCTGGACAGAAGGGTTCAGTAACCATAGCGACCAACATGGCTGGTCGTGGAACAGATATCAAGCTGGGTGAGGGTGTGCGTGAGCTGGGCGGGCTGGTGATTATCGGTACTGAGCGTCATGAAGCCCGACGCATTGACAATCAGCTGCGTGGTCGGGCTGGTCGACAGGGGGATCCGGGTGAGACACAGTTTTATGTGTCACTTGAAGATGAGCTCATGCGACGTTTTGGTGGGGACAAAATGAAAAGCATTATGACTTCGCTTGGCTTGCCGGATGACGAACCCATTCAGAATGGTATTGTTTCCAAGACTATTGAGAGTGCTCAGTCAAAAATTGAGGGTTTCAACTTTGATATCCGCAAACACGTGCTTGAGTATGATGATGTGATGAATAAGCAGCGTGAAGTGGTGTATCGCCGTCGGAAGCATGCTCTCGCGGTTGATCGGTTTAGTGATGAAACGCTGCAGCTCATTGGGGAAGAATTCGAGCGTATGATCGCCTTTCACTGTGTGAATGAAGAGGCGACATGGAATGTGGAGACTATCGCTTCCGAAGCTAATGGACTTTTTCCGTCGCTCGATGAAAAGCTGGCTCTGAAAAAGCTTGAAATGATTCGTGATGATCATTCAAACACCGAGGCCGAAAAGAAAAGCGCATTGAAAGAGTATCTCGTGGGAGAAGCAAAAGTGGTCTGCATTGCTAAAGAAAATGATTTTGGATCGGGTCTTTGGCAGCAAATTGAGCGAGCGCTCTATATTCGTTCACTTGATCAGCTCTGGATGAATCACCTCGATGAGATCGACTATCTTCGCCAGGGAATTGGTCTGCGTGGATACGGTCAGCGTGATCCACTTATCGAATACAAACGTGAGGCGTATGATTTGTTCACTCTGTTGCTTGATAGTGTGCGAAAAACCTATCTCATGACACTCTTGAAACTCGAACCGATGGGGGCGACACCGGTGGCTGCGATGGTACAGCCGTCAGTCAATCTTGAGTTTCGCGGAGCCGATGAAAGTGTTGGGCAGTTTGCGGGTGCGAGTGCTTCGGGTGGTTCTGCGACAGCGGCCGAACCAATTGAACAGAAACCGATTGTGAATGCCAACACTGTCAATCGCAATGATCCCTGCCCGTGTGGATCGGGGAAGAAGTGGAAGAAGTGTCATGGAAAATAAAAAAAAGACGCAAGATCGTAGATGAGTGTTAAAGGTTGATTGCAACCTGTGGTTGTTCGCTCGCCGCTACTTAACCCTCTTCTAAGCCTAGCGTCAGCCAATCCGTCTCCTTTGAGAAGAATGGGATAGTAGCCAGATTATCCCGTGGATGAAGAAACAATAGCAGTACTTATTTCCTACGTCAATCAGGAAGTGTCATGGGGCGTAACAAGAGACATCACCGAAAATAAATGAAAAACCGCCGGAGTTGCATGATGGAGTGTCTAATTCGCATCAATCCGACGGTAGGATCGTATCCCGATCTGAAGGTTAACATAATTTCTTTTGTATGACGAGACATAGCAGGAATATCACAGGACATGCAGTATGAAAGAAGAACTTTTTTATGCCGGTGGGTTTTTGTATAATCCCGAGACAAAGTCAGTACTCCTCCACAAGCGAGATGGGAAGACGATCGTTAATCCACACAAATGGGGATTCTTTGGTGGGTTGAGTGAAAACGAGGAAACTCCGATACAGACATTTACGCGCGAGATGAAGGAGGAGCTCGATATCGACTTAACGCCGAGTGACATTATACCGCTCCTGGATTATCGCAATGAAGAGCGCCAGACGCATCGCTATGTTTTCTATGTTGAAAGTAACCGCGAGAAATCATCTCTGCATTTGGGTGAAGGAGCGGACTTTGATTGGATACCACTGACGAGGGTATTCACTTATGATATCACTGACAAAACAGCGGACGACCTTCGTTTTTTTCGAAGAAGAAGACCAATAAAAGCCATAAATGGAGGTGCGTATTGACGGAAACAGAAAAATTCCGTACACTGCATACATTGTATATATAAGGAATGGCAGGAAGACTATGGGAAGCATCAAAGACAACATGGCCAAGTTGAAGTGCTCGGAATGCGGAAATATCACGTATTATACCCAGCGCAACAAGAAGAAGGTCAAAGAGAAGCTTGAAATGAACAAACACTGTAAGTTTTGCCGCAAGCATACTGCGCACGCTGAGAAGAAATAGTCTGTCAGGGGTGGAGTATGACGTTTGGGGTGAACGGTGCTGAAATCCCGATACGTTGTCGGGATTTTTGTTGATATCGGTTTGCACACTGGTTTTTTTGACTTACTCTATTACGAGGCTTATCCTACAAAGGAGTGAGCCGAAGAGAGAGAAGGTAGCCTCAAACAATTCGGTTCAGCGTACAATACTCTACTCAAGCGATTAAGAGAAAAATAAAACTGGGGGTGTCGTATAGTGGCAGTACAAGGGTCTCCAAAACCCTTTGCGTAGGTTCGATTCCTACCACCCCTGCTGAGAACTGCGCATAGTGCCACTATGACTGATCTCCAACCCCGCCCCTCGCGAGGAGCGGGGCGATTCCTACCACCCCTGCTGAGAACCGCGCAGAGTGCCACTGTGCCGATCTCTTCGGATGAAGAATGAAAATGAGGCCCTATCGTCTAGCGGCTAGGACATCTCCCTCTCACGGAGGAAACAGGGGTTCGATTCCCCTTAGGGCTACAAATCAATTAAAAAGTCTCGAGATTCATTCTCGGGACTTTTTAATTTGTTAACTGGCTGGTACACGC
>CAYOHD010000079.1:0-4367 GCA_964403705.1 uncultured Bdellovibrionales bacterium
ACAGTATGCTGTCCGCACACTCAATGGAACAGGTATTCAACCAGACTTTATTGTGGCTCGCTCTGATCGGCCTCTTGATGAAAAACGAAAAGAAAAATTGGCCGTGAATTGTAATATCCGTAAAGAGGATGTTATTAGCGCTCCTGATGTTGAAAGCATTTATGATGTACCGCTCAACTTTGAGCAGGATGACTTAGGAAATCGTCTGCTGAAAAAATTAGGATTGAAAGCGAAGAAACATGATCTTTCAGTATGGGAAAAACGAGTACTCAAAAATCGCAAATCTACAGAAACTGTTCGAATCGGCGTTGTCGGGAAATATTTTAAGACGGGAGATTATGTTTTCTCTGATGCTTATATCAGTGTTATTGAGGCATTGAAGCATGCAGCTTGCGAAATCGGACGGAAAATAGAACTTGACTGGGTGGATAGTGCTGATTTTGAAGCAGATCCGAAGCGATTAGAATCACTTCGACAGTATCAGGGGATTCTTGTTCCGGGTGGATTTGGTGGGCGGGGTATCGAGGGTATTATTTCGGCCATTCGTTTCTGTCGGGAAGAGAAAATCCCGTACTTTGGATTATGCTACGGAATGCAACTTATGGTTATTGAGTATGCTCGTTCTGTGATGGAGCTTCCGAATGCGCATACAAAAGAAGTGAATAGCGATACGCCGTATCCAGTCATTGATATTCTCCCTGAGCAAGTAGAGAAACTCCGGAAGAAGAATTTTGGCGCGACCATGCGGCTCGGTCATTATGCGGCGAAGCTCAAGTCGGGCACCATCGCTCGAGATGCTTATAAGGTCGACAGCGTTCTCGAACGCCATCGCCATCGTTACGAGGTCAATCCGGAATATATCAAACAGATTGAAGCAGCAGGATTGGTATTTTCCGCCACTTCCCCGGATGGTATCTTGATGGAAATTGCCGAACTTCCCAAAAAACAGCACCCTTTCTTTTTGGGTACTCAATTTCATCCGGAATTTCAGTCTTCATTAATAAAGCCGCACCCACTCTTTGTTGCCTTTCTCAAAGCAGCTGTTCGAACGGTTGGATAGAACATTCTGGCTGTGTATGAGACAGAGGATAAGGATACAGTTTTGCTTTTTCTCTTCGAACGCTTTAAGCTGAAAGGAGCTATTGGTTAATTCTGTCGTTGTATGCTCGATATTCGATTTATTCGTGAAAATGAAGCTTTGATTCGTGAGGCTATCGCGCTGAAACAAAGCGTCTGTGATTTAGACGCGTTGCTGAAGATCGATCAGGAACGGATCAGTATGCAGCAAGAGCTTGAAGAGCTCAAGTCTCTCAAAAACGATATCAATGATCTGATTATGCGATCGCAATCGCCCGAAGAGCGAGCGGAAGTGATCGCGAAAGGGAAAGAGATAAAACAGAAAATTGATGAAATTGAGCCGAATTTTCGTGCATTGAATGAGCGATTCGAGGCAGTAGCAGCTTCTGTACCGAATGTCGTCTCTTCTGATACACCACGCGGGAAAAATGAGACAGAGAATGTCGAGATATTCCGTTCCGAAGAACCGAAAACATTTTCTTTTGTTCCGAAGGATCATATTGCTCTCGGGACTGGATTGGATATTCTTGATTTCGAACGCGGCACTAAAGTAGCTGGTTATCGAGGATATTATTTGAAGAATGAAGGAGCGCTTTTGGTGATGGGATTGATGATGTATGCATTGCAAAAAATGACAGCGAAGGGCTTTCTCCCAATGATACCGCCGACATTGATTAAGGAATTTCCACTTTTCGGGTCTGGATATTTCAAGGGTATCGAATATGATTCTGAAACCGACGAAATTTATCGACTCGCTTCGGCCGAAAAAGAAGCAGATGGAAAAGTGAACCGGGAGGAAAAGTTTTTGGTGGGGACAGCGGAACCATCGTTACTCGCGTACTATTCGGGTGAGGTTCTTGCGAAAGAGAGTCTCCCGCTTCGTTTATCTGGTTTTAGCCAGTGTTATCGGAGTGAGATTGGATCATATGGACGGGATACCAAAGGACTCTATCGAGTGCATGAATTTTTTAAGGTTGAACAGGTGGTCTTGTGCGCGGCCGATATGAAAGAAGCGGATGTACTTCAGACAGAGATGTTGGCTATTTCGGAAGAGATGCATCGAGAGCTAGGTGTTCCTTATCGGAAACTTCAGATTTGCACGGGTGATTTGGGTGCTGGGAAGTATCGCCAATTTGATTTGGAGGCATGGATGCCAGGACTGAATCGCTGGGGTGAAACAGGGTCGTCTTCTAATTTCCTTGATTGGCAGTCGCGACGATTGAATGTGAAATATCTTGATAAGGAGTCAGGGGAACGGAAATATGTGTACATGCTCAATAATACCGCCCTACCAAGTCCACGCGTACTTATCGCGTTGCTTGAGAATTATCAGGAAGAGGATGGATCGGTAGTGATTCCAGAAATACTTCGCCCGTATATTGGGAAGGACAGAATCGTTCCACAAGAAAAGTAGACACAGAACAAAAGAAGCCCTGGCGAAAGCAGGGCTTCTTTTTGAGGGTGGGTGCGGGGGGGATCGAACCCACGACCGTTGGCTTAAAAGGCCACTGCTCTACCGACTGAGCTACGCACCCGGCGTCAATTCCAAAACAAAGGAATTCTACTGGTTTTTTGTCTATGCGTCAACAGGGACTATGGCGACTGTGGTATACTATACCTAATTAGGAGAGATAGGGAGCTGATTATTAAGTAGGCATTTTTTATACTTGCGACTTCCGTGAAGGAGAGCGAGTTGTCATCAAGGATGCAAGAGACGAGGAATATTTTTTTGTATTGATTAAGCGAAGCGTTCTATGCTCAAACAAATAAGTATAGTAATCAGTGTGGGTCTGTTTTTGTCAGGCTGCAGTATTGTTCCGAAGAGTAAGGACAATACTACATCAGGATTGGGCGCGCCTGCTTCCGGAAGTTTATATAAGAGTTTTGATTCGGGAAAATCATTTGTTCCCAAGGTAACCGTGAGCGAGAAATTGCGTATTTCTTCGGCAGATATTTTGTCATGGACTATAGACCCTCAGAATCCACAAACAATGTATATTGGGACTGTTGATGATGGGATATTTCGCACTCAAGATGGTGCGGAACGTTGGGAAAAGATGAACTTTCCACCAGAGAAAGTGTATGGCATAGTAGTTGATGTTGCTGATTCTCGTCGAATTTTTGCAACGGGAGTGTATGGAGGCACTGGGAAGATTTATAGAACTGAAGATGGAGGAGAGAACTGGAAAGAAATATATGTGGAACCGGGACCAGGAACGGTTATTTCGTCACTAGCCATGCATGCTCTGGACCCACGTATTTTGTATGCAGCAACTGATAAGGGCGGGGTGATAAAAAGTATCGATGGAGGAGAGCAGTGGAAGAATATTTATGAGGCAAAAGGTCCGGTGACCAAAATTTTGCTTGGTAAAAAAATACCAGAATCAGTGTCCTTGCTCGTGTTTCAAAAAGACGTGATTGCTTCTCAGGATGCCGGGCTAACCTGGGTTGATGCAAAGAAAGTTCTCGAAAAAACTTCAGAGAAGGTCGGGGTAACCCTGACGAGTCCTGTATCACTGAACGCTGATCCTCAAGCGCCGAGTATCTTATACGCGGGTACTCTTTCGGACGGGCTCCTGCGAAGCCCCGACTTTGGTCTGACCTGGTATCCTCTCCCGATTCTAGAGAGCGCTAAACGTTATCCGATTCGCGCGGTAGCTATTAGTCAGGAGAATGCGAATGAGATTGTTTTTTCTTCGGGGGCAGCATTCTACCGCTCGACAGATGGTGGACAGCGTTGGTCTGTGACGGAATTAGGTATTGATCGGGGTGTGAGTATTATTCTGTACGAACCTGGAAATTCTGCTATTCTGTATTTTGGACTACGGAAGTTTAAATAATGTCGCGTAATATATTTACATTCACGATATATGGTGAAGGCACTGATTGAAGCGGGGAAAGCAAAATTTGAACAAGCTATTGAACACTTTATTGAAGCAGCGGCTCAGATTAGAAGCGGAAGGGCACATCCAGCCTTGGTAGAGGGGATTTTGGTGGATTATTATGGGACTCGAACGCCTATTCGGCAGATAGCCAGTGTCACTATTCCTGAAGCACGGCAAATTCTCATACAGCCATGGGATCAGGGAGTAGTGCAGGCGATTGAATCTGCTATCCGAGAATCTGATCTTGGATTAAATCCGGGAAATGACGGGAGAACTATTCGATTGACACTTCCTCAGTTAACTGAAGAACGACGACGTGAATTTGTGAAGTCTTTGAATAATCGGGCAGAGGATTCGCGTATCAGTATACGGACAACACGCGAGGATATCTGGAAGGAAATCCAG
>CAYOHD010000080.1:0-4297 GCA_964403705.1 uncultured Bdellovibrionales bacterium
AAATCAGATAAGATAACCATTATAGCAGAAAACAAAAAACAAGTCAACTGGACGTAAGCGATGCTCACACTTACTCAGCCAGTCTCCTTGACCGACTTTCAAAACACCTGTACAATTTTTGTTTATGCGCTCTCACGCATATTTCGCCGTCCTTTTACAACCGCAGGTTCCACCAAGAAGGAGAAATCACCCATGCATCAACTCAGAACTGACAATGGCCATCAACAACATCGGGCATTTCAACGACCAGCTCGAACCATTCCCCTCCCTCATCAAAGCATCAATGCTCGACAGTATTGGAGGGCACTTGCGCGCCAGCTCGCGACTCTCTTACCGACTGATGCCAGCCACCAGGAACAGGCATGGAATCAGTGGGTATACAACAACCCCATCCATGTGGATCTCAACCGGCTGATTGTCAAGGGTGAAGGAGGTATCGATTTTCAGTTGCGAGCAGCCGTGCTCCTTCTCGTCCCAAACGTCACCGATTTCCGTCTGTACGAGCGGCCAGGCTGTCACGACTATCGGAATCTCCTCCACATTGTACGGGGATGGTTCCCATCGGTCGCTTTGTTCCCCGAGAAACAGCGGGTGTTTCTGTGCAAACTCCTCCTCCTGAATGCGCACACTACGCTTTCCAGAAAGGAGGATTTGCTCCAGTACGCCTGGTGCACCGCCTTGGCACTCGACTGGTCACTGCCAGTTCCCCTCCAACGGAAATTGATTACCTTTCTTGAAAGCATGCTTCCCTTGTCAGAGCGTGAAGACGAGATGCTTCGTACGCGAATCCTCACCGCCCTCAGGAAAGCCAAGATGCAGTAACCAGCAACATCAGCGAGAGGCGATGCCTCGTCGCTCTCACAAACCCCCCGGAATCTCGGGGGGTTTTAAAATTTCTTTTCAATACGTTCATCAAGTCGTTTCAAATTCCGCAGAATGTTGGGCATGAGACGTTCACGATACATTTCAAAACTGGTAAGTGGTTCCATATTTCCTTTTTCAAGCAAAAACAGTGTATCCAAACGCATATGTTCAATAAATCTCCGATCATGCGTGACAAGAATTACTGTACCAGAGAAATCCTCGAGCGCTTCTTCTAAGGCCTCAATCGTCTCGAGGTCAAGGTGATTCGTCGGTTCATCAAACAAGAGAGTATTGGCTCCAGATGCAACCAAGATAGACAACGCCACCCGTACACGCTCGCCTGGACTCAAATATTTTATCCGTGTTTCCGCGAGATCCATCGAAAAATGAAATTGGTGAAGAAGCACGCGCAATTTTTCTTCTGCCTCTTCGCCAAAACGACGTTCAAAGATCTGTATAGGGGTCTTGGCTCGATTAATATCCTCATGCTCCTGCATCAGATTACCAATGACCATATCTTCATTCCTCTGTACCAATCCAGAAATCGGTTCCAATTCCCCTGATAAAGTCCGAAGCAAAGTCGATTTCCCCGCGCCATTCAAACCAAAAAAGCCGACTCTCTGACCAGTAGACACCGAAAAGGTGACTGGCTTCGAGCGAAAGCCAACCGGATATCCAAAAACAAGATTTGCTACCGACAATGCTGGCGCTGGTACTTCTGTTTCGGGAAAGGAAAAAAGGATTGGATCATGCACGGCGGGTCGATCAAGTTTACTCAAACGTTTTGCTCGACTTGCCAAGGTCTTAGCCTGTGTGCCAAGCTTTCGTTCTGAACGGTCACGATGATACCCTTGCGACATATGATCATTATCTGGCATCACCATCTTGGCTCCAATATCCGCCCACTCACGCTTCTCTTCGGAAGATGCCAGGACACGGGTCTTTTCTCGCTCCTGAGCCCGATAGGCCTCGAGATACTGCCGTATCTGATGGGCTTTCATGGCAGCATAATCCGTCCAGCCACCCGCATACAAAGTGGCTTTTTTGGTTAAGATATCAATTTCGATGACTCGACTCACAACCGTATCGAGAAATTGTCGATCATGCGAAGCCACCAGACATGCAGCCTTTGTCTTGGTGAGATAACGCTCCAGCCACAACAAAGCTGGCAGATCAAGATTATTCGTTGGTTCATCCAGAAGCAAAAGATCAACACCCCGAAGCAGCACCCCCGCCAAAGCTGCCTTACGCCGTTCCCCTCCTGAAAGCTGATCAAGTGGAAAATCCTCTGGAATATGCGATAAAGCCAGCCCTTCAAGAATACCCCGCGCACGCTGACGGAACTGATACCCTCCGAGACGCTCGAATGTTTTTTGCCATTCCTCGTACTCTGCTAATTTTTCCGGCTGATCAAGTGACCGCTCGAGCCTCTCCATGTGCCGTCTCGCCTCACCCACACCAGCCATACGCTCGAGATAGACGATAAAGGTTTCATCGCTCGATTCCGAAAGAGCCTCTTGGGGCAGATAACCTACCAAAATTCTGTTCACCTTGATCATTTCTCCTCTGTCATAGGTTTCTTCGCCGGCGATAATCTTGAGGAGTGTTGATTTACCAACTCCATTGGCTCCCACCAGTGCCATTTTTTGACCCTCACCCATGCTAAAAGACACCCCCTCAAGAATACGGCGTGTCTCATATCGTTTTCGAATGTCACGAAGTGTCAGCATACAATATAAAAAAGTGTCAGAGGCAAGTAGCTATCAAAAAAGACCGATACTTTCGGCCTTTCTCTTACTCCTCTATTATACTACAAATTTCAAAAAGAATCAATACTCCTCTACTTCCTCCCCGATTTCTCCAAAACGATGCTCTAAATCAGCTCGTAATTGAGCCAAATCATCATGCTTGGTGAGCACGCCATCATCCAACTTCTCTGCAATCACCTCAGTCACCAGATCGAGATACTCATTCAGATCAGTGACGCCCTGTTCATTGGCACGCCGCTTTACTTCAAAGAAAATATTCTGCTCGAATGAACGATTCGGATCAATGTCGTATGACATAGACGGTATCCTTATTTGGATTATTTTATTGGGTAGCCAGAATACTACACATGTTGTTCTCTCTTCATTTTCTTTTTTTGAAGATAGGCTTCACTTCTTTCTAACACTTTTCGGGCATTTGCAAAAGTCACCTTCTCTCTCGCCTCTCCGAACGGAAGCCAGAGCCACTCGCGGTGTTCATGAGAGAGTTGCACGTCTTTTTCGGCTGTCTCCGCCGGATAAAAGAATGCTCGCTTGAAAATCCACGTGCCACGTTTCTCTCGTTCCCGTCGCATCTTCTCACTCCCATGTGCCACGTAAAAAAATCGATTCTCCGTCCGAAAAGGATAGACACTCATCTCCTGTATTCCGGTTTCCTCAGCTACCTCCCGACGCAAAGTCTCTTCTTCTGTCTCTCCTTCTTCGACATGACCACGAGGAAATTCATAGTGACCACTCGGATATCGAAGCAAAAGGTATTCTCTCTCTTCCCCTGTCTCTCGGAAGAGTACCGCTCCCACTGATTTCTCCCAAATGACTGGTGCCCCCAACCAACGGAGAAATACATATAATGGTTTCACTACTGGAAGTTTCATAACAAAGATATTTCTGAAAAAGCATGTTCTGAGACCACCCAAAAACCTCAGGGCTTCACGGCAGCTCTCTCTTAGGGTACACTGAAACACTGTGCCTGACAAAGTCTCTTTTCCTGATTATCCCCCTATGATTGTTCGACCACCCTCATTTTCCATCATTTTTCTGCGAGTTCTCAAAGAATCCAGCTGGTTAGCCTTTCTTTTGATACTCGGGGTCACCTTGGGAGGAGGCGCTATTTTTCTGGTTGGGCTACCTTCCTTGGACCATATCCGGGAGCTCCCTCATGATCGAACATCCATTCTCTATGATCGCACTGGTACACAAGAGCTCTATCGTTTCTACGGAGAAGAAAATCGCATCGTCCTCACGCATGATGCCATCCCCGACATCGTCCGACACGCTACTCTTGCGGCCGAAGACCGGAATTTTTTCACTCACCCCGGCGTAGATGTTCCCTCACTTTTCCGAGCTCTCATCAAAAACCTCGAATCAGGAAGTATTCGCCAAGGAGGTTCTACTCTGACGCAACAAGTCGCTCGAGCTCTCTATCTCACGCGTGAAAAAACTTTTTCCCGAAAACTCAAGGAGATCATTCTTGCAATCAAAATTGAACGGACCCTGAGCAAAGATGAAATACTCGATCTCTACCTTAACACTGTTCCGTATGGAGCCAATGCCTATGGTATCGAAACGGCCGCCAACACCTATTTCAATAAACCGGCACGCGACCTCACGCTCGAAGAAGCAGCTCTGCTCGCTGCGCTACCTTCCGCTCCTTCTGCGCTCTCGCC
>CAYOHD010000081.1:0-4265 GCA_964403705.1 uncultured Bdellovibrionales bacterium
ACCCAACACAGGGCAAATGATGCTCGATAGCCTCCTCAAACGCCGCAATCGTTTCCTCGGTATTTCCCGAATATGAACAAATGAAATTGAGACAATTATCAAAGCTTTCGTAGGGAAGACCGTAAAAACGGTTCTGAAATATACCCACTCTTTGGCCGGCTATTTTTTCTCGTCGGGCTAAATCACTAAGATAAACCCGAAAGAGATTGCCCGGCAAAGCCGACCCTCCCATTCCCGAAATCATAACTGACTTGAACGTGCCAGGAAGTTTGATATCTTGAGCGATTTTCAATCCTACCATGAATTGATCTGGGCTGTCAAGTATCATCTGCCGAAAGTTGTAGGTATCAAGTGGGTGTGTCATAGGGTGTATTTCTTTATATTTTTCTATTGTAGCGTATCATAGAGCACCTGTCTAAAGCTCCACCAACCCACTTCATGCTTCCAGAATCATTCTTTTTCTCTCCTTCACGAGGAGGGGTATTCCCTTCCCAGAATTATGTTTTACATCCCAATCCTGTTCTTCTTATTTCTTCCAAATCCGTTTTGTTTTCACATACCATCGACTCGCATCACCAAAACGCTCACTCGAGGCATTCATTTTCTCCGTACTCATACCGAAGACGCTCCCATCTGAAACGGAAAGGTAAGAAGGACTGAATAAGAACAAAGCTGGAATCTCAGCAAGATAAATGGTTTGAAAATCACGGTAGAGAGAACGTCGCTTTTCCCTGTCGAGAGTTTCCCTGGCTGCTGTTAATACCTCGTCAGCATTCGTGTTATCAAAAAGTGCTAGGTTGAGTCCGGATTCACGTTTCTGACTCGAATGCCAAAAAGAATACGGGTCCTGATCAAGCATAGGCTGTTCTCCGTACAACAAAGCCTGATATTCACGCGTCTGTAGAGCATTACGCTGGAGATCGCCTGGACTCATCACTGTCACCTCCGCGGTGATTCCGAGAGATTGCCACTGTGCTTTCAGGAGTTCCGCGGTCTTCACGAGTTCTGGCCAATCAGGAATCACCAATTCAATAGTGAGAGTAACCCCATTTCTTTCACGAATACCTTCCCCGTTCCGAGTCCATCCTTTTTCATCCAATAAACGATTCGCGTATTCTTGATCGTAAGTTGGCCAAGCAAGATCGGCGGCATACTCTTCCATGAAAGGAAGGAATGGTCCTGTTGCTTCTGTGCCTCTCCCACCCAGTAAATCGTCTATGATAGCCTTTCGGTTTGTCCCTCGATTCAACGCCTCGCGTACCTCATCAAACGCTAATGCGATACTCCCCGTCTGATTGAAAAAAACAGCGAATGATCGAGGGGTCTTAATTTCCCGTATTATCGTGCGTTTGCGTTCACTCAGGCGTGATACTCCTTCATCCGAAATGCCCTGCATACCAGAAATTTCTTTGCGAAGGTACCCGTCAATCAGAGATTCTTCGTCTGAATAAAAATGAAGGACAAACTGAGAAATATAAGGTGCTCCACCAAAAAACTTCTCAAAGGCGCGGAGTTCATACTCGAGGATATCTCCATTTGAATCTTTGGTAATTCCTTCATAGCGGTATGGACCACATCCGATTGGCGCGAGATTGTAGTCAGCTAAGAGAAAACGGTCTGGGCTAATTTCCGACCACAGATGTTTCGGTAAGATACCGACGGTAAGGTTCTCAAGAAAACCAAAGTAGGGTTTCCGTAACTCAAAAAGAACCGTGTATTTGTCTACCACACGCACGTCTACCGTCTGCCAATTCTGCCGCAACGGACTTTTATTCGTCGGATTTTGTATAACCTGAACCGTAAAAGCCACATCATCTGCCGTCACTTCAACGCCATCATGAAAAAGTACGCCTTCCTTGAGCTTCACAGTGTATGTTTTCCCATCTTCAGAAACCGCTAATGATTCAGCGACATGAAAATCCAGCTTTCCCTCGATATTATATTTGTACAAACCAGCAAAGACCAACTGCACCAAATCCGCGTCGGCATCACTCGTTTGAGACAAAATAGGATTGATATACCGTGGCTGACCAACAATACCTTCCCGATACCGCCCCCCATATTCAGGAATCTCCTGCGTATTCGCCGTATAGAGTGCGCTCACCCAATAAACAAACATGCCACCGGCAATGAGTAACAAGACAACGATCAATGTTTTTTCCCAAAATCCAAGCGCGCGAAAGACATTTCTCATGCCCTGACGAAACACCCGCTGAATGTTCGTAAAAAGTGAAATACTCGTCGGATTACCAGTTATCAGTCACCTCGTCAGGAGATCCCTCTTAGACCCCCATTCCAGAAGCGAAATAAACGTTTGTCGCCGAAAGGGCGAGAAACACAATCGCCAGCACCACCGTGGCGTAAAAGAGAAACTTTTCAATACCCCGCTTCGTGTAATACCCACCGAAATCAGATCCGAACGCGGATCCAAGTCCCGACCCACGATTTTGGAGCAGGATAGAGACTACCAGAAGGATCGCGATAACGGCCTGAGCGATGAGTAAATATCTCATAAAAAGGAAAAGCTGTCTTAAAGCTTTATGAAAGATACCAAAAAAAAGGCAAGCCGTCAATCAATGAGTGTTGCAATAATATAATAAATATGGTATAATTATATTTAAATCTCACTCATTTTCAGAGACACATACAGCCTGTCCTGGTTTTGAGGGAGATTGTTTTTTATGGCTTCCAATAGCCTCATTCAGGCGCTCTTTTTTTCGTCCTACACCCACGAGTACTCTCAGTAAATAAACTTTGCTCCCTCTCTACACAAGACTATCCTCTTTCAATTACCGCTCAAGAAAATTGCGCTCAAGCGAGATACGCCCATCTGCCGAATCGCGCTGGTGACGATAGACGCTCTGTAAGAGTCCCATCATGACACAGAAAGCGAGCAAGGAACTTCCCCCATACGAAAGAAAAGGTGCTGGCAGGCCTGTCACCGGCAAAACCCCAATATTCATGCCGATATTAATCGCGATATGTGTCACAAAAAGAATGAGCGCGCCCACGGCAAGCAAATATCCAGCGTTATCGCTCGCTAAATCAGCGATTCGGCGAATTCGATAGAGAATAACCCCATACAAAACAAGCACAAGCCAGGAGCCAACAAGTCCGAGTTCTTCGGCTACGACCGCGTAAATAAAGTCCGTGTGTCTTTCTGGAAGAAAGGCCAATTGTGACTGAGAGCCATGTCCGATACCTTTCCCAAAAACGCCCCCCGAGCCAACCGCTACCATTGACTGGAGAACATTATACCCACTCCCCTTCTGATCACGTTCTGGATGCAGAAAAGTATTAATACGGTCTTTCTGATAGGGAGCCAGAAGAAACCAGGCGCCCACGATCAGACAACTCCCAAGCAAAGTGAGCGTGAGCATATGGGAAAAGCGCAGTCCAGCCACCAAAATCATTCCCATCCAAATCGCCATCAATACGAGGCTTGATCCAAGATCTGGCTGCTTCAAAACCAAGAAAATCATCGCGGCTGAAAGAAAAAGCGAGGCAATGATACGTGTCCATTCACCCAGTTCGGTAGTTTTCTTCCGGATGAAACTCGAAAGGAACAAAATCAATACGATCTTCGCGAATTCAACCGGCTGTATCTGAAAAACACCCAATGACAACCAACCAGATGTCCCACGCACGGTAGAGCCAATGATGAGAAGTAACCCCAAAACACCCAGCATGAAAAAATACAAAGGAGTACTGGCCCGTTCAATATGTCGATAATCCAAAAAAGCCACAAAAAACATCACTGCGATACCCAGTACCGCAAAGATTCCTTGTTTTGCAAAGTAATTCGTCCCACCGGAAGAGGAAATGCTCGAGAGGATCAATAAACTCACGCCAATCAATAAAAGCATCGCGGCAAAAAGTATCCAATCAAACTGAAAGAAGCGTCGGGACATTTAGGAGAAAAAAAGTGTTGAAAAATGAATAATGAGCGCAATTATTCCAACTAAACCAAGAGCAGCAATAAACGAAGAGGAAAGCGACGTATCACTCTTACCAATAAATGGTTCCGCTGAATGAGCAAAGAGGGCCAGGAGAAAACAGAGCATGGATGGCACGCCAAAAATTGACCAGATGAACACCATCAAAAAAAGCGTCCGAATATGTTCTACTCCGAGAAGAACCGAAACGATTCCCGATCCAATAACACCAATCAGTAAAAATACAACAGCACTCAAATACAGAAATTTCTTTTTACTCATACTCGATATGGGTTATAAGTATCTCTCTCAAATCTCACCGCACAAGGA
>CAYOHD010000082.1:0-4200 GCA_964403705.1 uncultured Bdellovibrionales bacterium
CAATGATATTATTAGAATCTGTGTTTTCTTTTTGATGCTGAGCAATTTTTTGTAGAGATGCCTGCATTTTTTTCTCTTGGGCATCTGTGCGGGGGGCATCAGAAATCTGATCGATAGAAATATTCACTTTTTCTATACCCTTCTTGTATTCTGCGGAATAGCGATATGTACAAAGCTCCTCGCAACCCAATTTCCCGGATAACTTTTCGAGTGAATAGTCTGAAATCATTTCAGGAAAAATAGTATTTTTAACACCAGAGTGAGGGATAACTTCAAAAGCATCTTCTCCAGAGTACTTTTCTGACGGGTATTGTTTAACAAAATATTCTGTGACGACGTTATTGAGATCTTCTCCCTGATTGAGGGGGCCACCACTCTTATTTTTATTTTTTGCGTAAATGGAGAAAAAAGCTGTTTCATCAGTACGAGTTGGAAACCAAGAAAAACCGCTATCTTTATCAAGAAAGAAACCCTTATATCCAAAGGCTGTTGGCTTATGGGCTAGGCGTTGGAGTATTGCAACAGTCTGCGCACTATTTTTTGTGAGGTATATGAGTCCTACTCGCACTTCCGCATCACTATTCATCGCAGAATACTCAGTTTCATAAGAGATCATGCAGATATCAAAAGGTTCCTTTTGGGAAGAGAATCCGACCCAAGGGATGTCTGTGCTTGAGGAACAATCTGCATCACGATCACTTACCCGCCCCCTGGTAAAATCCCCAATTGTTTGTGGAAAGAATTTGTCTGTCACAAGTGCCTTGGATGATGGCAATAACAATTCTTTGGACGATGTTGGTGAATCGAAAAAATGTGAGCGAGATAAAAACATGAACGCGATAATGCTTATGACAAAAACTACTCCAATAGAAACGAATACAAGTGTGCGATGGAACATATTTTTTATTAGTAAGTTTCGTTTCAAAAATATCACATAAATCGAATGAGTACTAGATGGAAAAATGTTCTTTTTCTAAAAAAGAGCTTATACTAGAGGGGATAATTTGTAGATTTCAGTAGATATATGGAATTAGGCACACCTTCTTTTGAAAAACAAGGATTAAGTCATCTTCAGCAAACTGAACAACGAGAATATTCTGCAAATGAATTAGAGGAAATTGGCAATGAGCTTCAGATATGTGTGGTTCTGTTTGAAGGAAGCGATATGATGTCTTGGGTTACTAACGATTCTGAAAAATTCCGCACCTGGTTGAACTCGGAGGCGGGAGCATCCGCTCTGGAAGAATATCTGAGAGGGTTTTCTTTCGAGAACATTCTCTCAAGAGGAAAAATAATTATAGATCAGTATGAGCACCCGGAAAAATTGTCTTCGTTAGTGGATGATGATGCTTCCTTGCCTGCCTTTGTGGCTGCTTTTCGCAAAGCCTACCCGCGACCGACGGCTCACGATACAGGAGTACCTTCCGGAGAAACCATTCACTGATTTTTTTTGGTTGACAGCTTTGAAGAGAGCGCGGTACTCTCAAAAAACCAGACTTGAGCTGGTTTTTTGGTACATTAACAAGTTGAAAAAGGAGCGGGTCATGAAATCAGATCGGTGTATTGCACAAGCTTTCATTCGGTATGCGTTACGTATCGGAGCTGTTGATGGAAGTCGTGTGTGGCAAACGAGAAGCGGACGTCTCTCGCCATACTTTTTCAATTCGGGAGTATTTTCGATGGGAGAGTCATTGGACAAGCTGCTGATGGCGTATGCGGAGGCGTTGTATCCATATTTGTACACGCATTTGTACACGCAGGACCTGCCGGTGATGTTTGGTCCAGCCTACAAGGGAACACTCTTGGTCCCCGCACTGGCCCTCACATTATGGAGGGAATACGACATGCGGGTTGACTTCGCCTCGCATCGTAAAGAGGCGAAGGATCACGGGGAAGAAGGCACACTCATCGGTACACCTCTCCTCGGGCGGCGCGTGCTGATTGTTGATGACGTTATCTCTGATGGCGCAAGCAAGCGGGAGGCGGTGGAGTTCATTCGTTGTGAGGGTGGTGTTTTGGCGGGATGCGTGATTGCTTTCGACCGAAAGGAAAAAGGAGAGGAGACGAATCTTTCGGCAGCAGAGCAGTTTGAGTGGGAATACCAGGTACCTCTCATCGCTGCCGCAACGGTAGATGATCTCATCAGTGTATTGATGGAAGATGGTCATCATTCGGAGATGCTTGATACTCTTGTGGCGTATCAGCAGCAGTACGGCGTTTCATGATTCAATGGATGCGGGAGTAAGGGTGTCGAATGTGTAGCAATATACACATCACGAGCCCTTCTTTTTTGTATATATAAAAAAAGTGCCCGGTCCTTGTGGGGATCGGGCGGGGTGGGGAGGTGGGAGACTGAGGATTAGTCTTCGACTATCGGCGACCTTTTTCGGAAGAGCCATAAGAGCAGCGCTCCCAAGATGGTACCGAGTAGGAGCACACCTCCTCCTTTCATGATGAACCAGAAGCGCGACCCTTTCGATGCCGCCCCAGATGGTGACGGCGCTAATGAGACCGGCGATGATAAACCAGAAGTAGTTTGGTTCCCGTTGGGGAACCGCGTAGGGGTTGATGTGTGCCGAGCATCCGGAAAGGAAGCCACAAAACGCGATGACAACCAAACTCAAATGTTCCATGATAGTCTCCTTTCAGTGGATATCAGGACGAGTCCCTCCGGAATTGGGATGGGAAATTACTTATTGTAGCATATAATTGGAAAAAGAGCAATAGTGCGATACGGGCAGATACCCGCTATATTGATGAAGAGATGTCGTCCCTTATTTTGAACTATATGCCGACACTTATTTTTGATATCGAAACCGTTGGTGAAGATTTTTCGGCGATGGACGAGACAACCAAAGAAAGTCTCACTCGTTGGATTAAACGTGAGGCGTATTCTGAGACAGAGTATGAGGCGCAGCTTCAGGACTTGGAAGAAGGTCTTGGATTTTCCCCTTTGACCGGGCAGATTGTGGCTATCGGAGTCTTGGATGCGGAACGCGAGAGAGCGGCCGTGTATTATCAACCAAGCGGAGAAGGGAAGGAAATTATTGAAGAGGAAGGTTGTAAGTATGAAGCTTTGTCGGAGAAAGACATGCTCACAAAATTCTGGGGGATTGCGCGTCAGTATGATACCTTTGTGACTTTTAACGGACGTTCTTTTGATGTTCCATTCCTCTGGACTCGTTCAGCAGTGCACGGGGTCAAGCCGACCAAGAATCTGATGGCGAATCGCTATTTGAGCTCTCAACCGTGGAATGCGAAGCATATTGATTTGTTTGATCAGTTATCATTTTATGGATCGGTACGAAGGAAGGGGAGTCTTCACCTCTGGACACGAGCCTTCGGTATCGAGAGTCCGAAGAGTCAGGGGGTCACGGGTGATGATGTGCGGGGGCTTTTCAAGGAAGGACGGTATCAGGAAATTGCGCGGTACAATGCCCGGGATTTGCGAGCCACACTCGCATTGTATCACCGTTACCGTGACTACTTTACCTTTCCCGATGAACGCGGATAGAGCTTCTGTGCTCAGCCTTCCGTCAGACAGCGTGTTTTGCTACAATGCGGACGTGACGATTGATTGAGAATTCTATGGATGTTCAAGTACTGCTCCGTGATTTTAAGGCGCGCTTTGATCCAAAAATCAGCGCGTATTTTGATACGGTCGAAGCGAATGCAAAAGAGGAAGATGCTCTGACCACGGAAGCGCTGCGGCATGTCCGCGCCCTGACTCTTGCGGGAGGGAAGCGACTCCGACCGGCCTGCATGTTTTATGGTTATCTTGCCGGCGGAGGTACCGATGAGGAAGCGATTCTCGAGACGGCCGTTTCGATCGAACTGCTTCACACCTTTCTTCTCGTGCATGATGACATCATCGATCGTGATGATTTCCGGCATGGGGAACCGACATTGCATCGGCGATATGCCGAGTTCGGGCGGAAACATTTTCCTGACCGTGATGTCGAGCATTTCGGAAATTCGATCGCGCTCATTATTGGAGATTTGCTTTCCGCCATGAGTAATGACATCATTTTCCGGGCGCCTTTTCCTCAAGAGCGGATATTCGAGGCGCTTTCCCGGCTGCAGTCGGTGGTGTCATACACCGTCATCGGTCAGGCGCAGGATATCTACATGGAGTATCGGCGGGAGGCGACCGAGGCGGAGATTTTGAAGATGTACAAGAACAAGACCGCCCGGTATACC
>CAYOHD010000083.1:0-4155 GCA_964403705.1 uncultured Bdellovibrionales bacterium
TGGTGATACGGTTGAAGAGACTATTCGAAAAGAAATACAAGAAGAGTATTGTACTGATGTGATATCGCATGAATTTTTGGGGTATCGTGATGTTCATCGAGAACATTATGGAAAAAAGACGCATTGGATCGCGCTTGATTTTAAAGTACTTGTTGACAGAGAAAAAGTTGCAAATGGTGAGCCGCATAAACATGATGAAGTTGCATGGTTTCAAAAAAATACTATTCCGGAAAATGCACACTCGCAATTCCCAGATTTTTTGGCTCGGTATAGCGCTCGACTATTTTAAAATATATTGACAAATTTCGAAAATTCTGTATGATAGAATCGCCAATTGTGGCGTTTTATCATGCGAAAAGGGGAGGTGGGGCATGGTGAGCTATTCGGAGATGGTGGCCGAGGCGCACGCGTACGCGCGATCGCGAAGAGATGCGTCAGTTCTCGGGTACGGTTTAATGATTTTTCAGTTTTTTCGTGGTACGTCAGGACTGCGGGCATCGTCCGCGGTGACGCTCGATGAGCTGCGAATCGTGTGCGAGTATCTCCGTTCTCGGTCAGATGAGCTCGGAAAGTCGTACAACAATTCGACTACTGGCGTGGAGGTCGATCTCGTGCTGATCGCATATCATCGAGATCAGCTGACGTTGCTCAAAGGTACTATCGACCGTGCGAAAGAAGAAGGACGCAATCTGTTCTTGAATCGTGCCGCACTCGTGCTTGAATTCAGTAGGCAGGCACCGGCAAGAATTCGTGCCTGTACGGATATCATTTCACAGTTGCATGAGCTGAAACGAGAGTGCGACAAACTCGTCTGCCATATTTCGAAATGCGCGGATGAGATTGATCAGATCGTTTCTGATGTAGAGGACATTCCAATTTGGCGGCGTTCGGCTCGGATCCGCACTCTCGAAAAAAAGCAACGTGCGATTTCCCGTCTTGTTTGTCGGGCGGGTGAGCACCTCCGAGACTTGGAGCGCCGTACGTCCAGCAGGGATGAGATTCTTCCTGAACATCTCAGAAAAGAAATTCTCTACTCATGGACGGTGAAGTATCGTCGTGAAAAAGGGCAGCCACGTCTTCGAATTTCGGATTCATGAGCGCTGGACCTGAGGGACCCAGCAACAATCAATTCAATACTATGTCTTTTTTGTGGGCAGCACAATACGACCGAGCGATTGAAACGATTGATTTACATACAGAACAGACGGTGCCAGATGCCTTGCAGCAACTCGATCATGAGTTGTTTATTTTTTATAATCGCCGTGTGGCCGTGTGTCGCATTGTCTATGGAATAGGTACAGGCGTACTCCGGAGTGCCGTACTCGCAGCGATTCGACAACATCCTTTTATAGAAGAATGGATGGAAGAAGACGGAGGAGGTAGTGCATTGATCCGGCTACACCTCTCGTATACATAATTTCATTAATAGTGGTACTGTTTGTCGGTAAGAATCGTCATGCTGCGATAGAGTTGTTCCAAAAGGATGGTGCGCACCATTTGATGCGGAAATGTCAGCTGAGAAAGTGATAGTGAAAAGCGAACTTCTGTGAGAAGTGTCGGGTGTAGCCCGAGAGGGCCACCAATAATGAATGCAAGTTTTTCACCATGTTGGGTTTTTTCTTGAAGAAATGTGGCAAGTTCTTTCGAAGTATATTCGCGCCCACCCTCATGGAGAGCAATAGATACCGTATCACCGCTCAGGTGTTTTTTTATTTTTTCAGCTTCGAGACGCTGAATTTTTTCTTTCTCATGGATGTCTCGAAATGATTCTTCGGGAAGTTCAATAAACGTTAGTTTTGCATACGGTTTCAGCCGTTTGAGATATTCGGCTTCAGCGTTTTTCCAATAGGATTCTTTAAGTTTTCCAACACAAATAATCGTAAGATGCATCATAGAATGTTTATTCACTGTATCATAAATACTACTTATGTTCTAGGTGACCTTGACTTTGGCGATTTATGTGCTATATTGATTCCTTAAGGAGGTGTACGTTACAGATATTGCGAGGTGAGGGGTTGCAACCTGGGGACCTGGAAACAGGAAGAGGTAGCGATCGTGTTTGTGAAAGAGCAGGTTGAGGTTCAGGCCAGTGAAATGTCTCCGACCCGCGCGGACATGGATCACGTCCGCGGGGTGATCATGCACATCGGAGATACGGATGAAAAGGTGTGTGCGTTGGTCGAGGGTGGTATTGCGAGCGGCGCACCGCTGTATCGCAATCTCATGCCTGCGGCTGCCGTTCCCGTGGTCTACTCGATACTCGCCGGAACTGAGTATGTGATCGACAACATCCTCTCGTCATTCCAGGCGGAAGATGTGCTGGTCGACCTTGCAGAAGGGCGTTTTGGGAACTCTGTTCCTATGACGCTCGAGCTCGTGACGGGAGCGTTCCTCTATTCGCACGGGTTCCTCTCGGAGGAACGTGCGGGAAGTGTGAACCCCCGACGCGCATTGATGGTCATGGCGCGGGCATATTGCGACGTCAGAGGCTATCCCTACAACCGTGACGTCTCGTTCTCGCTCGCCAACTGCTTTTCGGTGTCGGATTTTGCCCGACGGCTCTCCGGAGAGAATCTTCGGACGCCGGTCGGGTACATGGGAATCTTCCACTACATCTGGGAAAAGGTGTTTGGGAGAGATTTCTCTCATGCGATCCAGCCGGTTGCAGAGGGCCAGTTTTTGTCACAGACAGCGCAGGTGCTGCTCGTGGGAGGGACGGTGTTCCTCTACACGTTCGACAGTGACAAGAATCCGAGAGCCGCGACAGAGGCCGGAGCAAAGCTCTACCTCTTGAAGACCGCCGCAGCAAGTCTGTAAAACGTACCGTTTCCACGACGAAATGTGGCTATGGAGAGCGTCCGCTTTCCATAGAAATCCCCTTGTTGTGATAAATGTATGTTTTTATCATAAGAAGGGGACTTGTTCACACTTATCCACAGACTTCACACTCTTGACAAGGTAATTCGAATCATATAAAATGCTCACACATGAATTCGTGAGTATTTCTGCCTTCGATTCGAAGGACCATGTCCGCCATCGGTTTGGACCTCTGGGCTGTTATAGAGTAAATCTAGCCATGTTACTTTCTATTACATCCTTATAATTCCAAGCCGGTAGCCAACAAATGTTGACGCCGCTGAAAGCGGTTTTTTTCATAGAAGCAAATAAACGATTCAAACGAACGTGATTCGAGTGACTCGTGTGGTTGTTTCGGAGTACTGATAGTGCTGATGCATTGATCATTACAATCCAATGTCAATTGTAAGCAAACAAATAAGAAGCACAATTTTGTGTTTTCGTAGTACGTATAAGAGCGTACGGTGAATGCCTTGACACTATTGAACGATGAAGGACGTCGCAGGGTGCGAAAAGCCTCGGGAAGGTCCCAAGCAACCGTTGATCCGGGGATATCCGAATGGGGAAACCCATCTTGAGTAATATCAAGATACTCTATACTGAATTCATAGGTATAGAGAGAAGACCTGGTGAAGTGAAACATCTCAGTAGCCAGTGGAAAAGAAAATAATAATACCTGTATATCACCGAGGAACCATCTTCGGATGGTGTATCGGTGATATACACATGATTCCCCTAGTAGTGGCGAGCGAACGGGGAAGAGCCTAAACCTATATTGTGTTGTATTGTGAGTAACGATCTTCGGATTTTTAGTCATGATACTTAAAGGACAGGCCGTTGCAATATAGGTGTTGTAGGATAAAAATGTCAGTGTCCTGTATAACTGGATATATATAGTTCTCTATAGTTGAAGACTCCTGGAACGGAGCACCAAAGACGGTGATAGTCCGGTAAGCAAAATAGAGGAAAATATGTATGATTTTTATTCCTGAGTACAGCGGAACACGTGAAATTCCGTTGAAATCCGGGCCGACTACGGTCCAAGGCTAAATATCAATAGTGATCGATAGTGAACTAGTACCATGAGGGAACGGTGAAAAGCAGCCCGAGAGGGCGATGAAATAGTATCTGAAACCGTACGCTTACAATGAGCCGGAGCCCATCGACGCAAGTCGAGGGTGACGGTATTCCTATTGAAGAATGAGCCTACGAGTGTGATGTGTGTCGCGTGCTTAAGAACTTTTGGTTCGAAGGCAAAGGGAAACCGAGTCTTAAAAGGGCGAATAAGTGGCACATACA
>CAYOHD010000084.1:0-4138 GCA_964403705.1 uncultured Bdellovibrionales bacterium
GAATAATCCGACGAGCTTTAAGAGGTTTGCAGCCGGAATACTCTTATTTTCACCGGCAAGCATTCCAATGTTTGTGCGGTGAGATGCGAGAGAGACTGAGTACCTTTTTCAATCAAATGAAAAAGCCAGCGCGTAGCAGTGCTGGCTTTTTTGTTGCCTGGGTTCAGGCGGTAGTCATGTTGGTTTCGTCCCGGAAAAAGATGATCTCAAGAATCGGCTTCCGACTGATGACTGGTCGCCGCAGGTACGCGTGGATTTCTAGCTCATCCACAGCTATCTGTACGGAGTATTCATCTCCCGGAATGACACATCCCATTCCGGTTGTACTCAGCGTACTCAGGCGCGGGTATTGTTCCACTGGAATCCCACAACAACAGCAGCAGATGAGAATAAAGCGCTGCGCTTCCTGGAGGGGATGATCTCTGTCCCCCACGAGTGATGTATTGATAATCTGCATCTTGTCTTGCTCCCCCTTGTGGTAAAATGTGAAAATACTATCTATTATTATACACCTTTACTTACGATTTGTCAATGAAGCGGTGATTGAGGCTTCATCGGCATATTCGATATCACCACCTGTTGAAAGACCTCGGGCGATGCGAGTTACAGTAGTGCCTGACCCTTCGAGTTTCTTCTTGATGTAGAGGGCGGTGACATCGCCCTCGGTCGTTGGGTTGGTAGCGAGAATGACCTCAGCGACGCCGTTAAGAGCGACTCGTGCCACGAGTTCGGAGATTTTGAGCGTGGCACCTTCTTGCTCACGACTCATGTCCATGACACCTCCCAAGACATGATAGAGACCATGAAAAGCACCGGTACGTTCGATAGCGATGACATCAAGTGGTTCTTCAACAACGCAGATAACCGACGGGTCACGATGTTCATCGGAGCAAATCTCACAGAGCTCGGTTTCAGCGATATAGAAGCAGCGGGAGCAGCTTTTGAGATGATGGAGATCTTCAAGGGCTTCAGCGAATGCCAAGAGTTTCGCTTCGTCTTGTTTGAAGAGATAGAGTACCAGTCTTTCAGCCATCTTGGGACCGATGGAGGGAAGGGCAGAGAAATGACTGATGAGATGCTTAAACTTTTTTGGATACTGCATGGGAATGAAATCAAAAATTCGAAATCATACATCGAAATCGCCGTGGAGTAGCGATGAGAGAAATGTCGGGGAGCATTATTCGGTATGGACACGTTCGAGTGACCGAAAGGTGGTGGCATTTTCTTCAAAGAAGAGTGAAATCTTTCCGACGGGACCATTGCGATGCTTGGACACGATGACATCAACGATGTTTTTGTTTGGCGTATCCGGTTTGACGCGGTCTTCACGGTAGAGGAACATGACGACGTCAGCATCCTGTTCGATAGAGCCAGATTCGCGCAGGTCAGAGAGTTTTGGTACCTGATCAGGCCGGGACTCGACTGCACGAGACAACTGGGAGAGTGCGATGACGGGAATATCAAGTTCACGGGCGAGTTGCTTCAATCCGCGGGAAATTTCAGATATTTCTTGGACACGATTGTCGCCTCCGCGTGAGCGTCCTTCCATCAATTGGAGATAATCAATAATGATGAGGCCGAGATTGTGCTCGGCTTGGAGTCGACGAGCCATGGTACGCATTTCCATGATATTGAGTGACCCAGAATCATCAATGAAAATAGGGGCTTCAGAGAGGACACCCATAGCATCAGAGAGGCGTTCGAAATCGTTACCTGGACCATCGCTTGAAAGTTTACCGGTACGGAGACGCCAGAGATCAACACCTGCCTGGGCGGCGAGCATGCGATCGATGAGCTGATCCGAACCCATTTCGAGAGAAAAGATGCCAACGGGTATTTTGGAATAGACGCCGACTTGGCGAGCGATATCAAGAGCAAACGTTGTCTTTCCGATACTTGGTCGCGCGGCAAGAATCAGCAGGTCAGATTTTTGGAGTCCAGCGAGCAGACCATCGAGATCAGGGAAGTGAGTTTGTACGCCACGGAAGGCATTGTCGCTTTTGTGGAGCTCGTCGATACGATTGAAGGCGGATTCGAGAATGGATTTGATGGGAATAAAGTCCTGCTTGATGTATTTCTGTGAAACCGCAAAGAGCTTTTGTTCTGCTTCATCGAGTACTTTTTGTACGTCTTCGGATTCATCAAAACCCATTTCGACGATCTCACTCGCCGCAGCAATCAGACGGCGTAGAAGGGCTTTCTTTTGGACGACTTTGGCGTAGTGGACGACATTGGTGGCCGAAGGAACGGTGTTGACGAGTGAGGCGAGGTAACTTGAGCCACCGACTTTTTCGAGAAGAGCAGTTTCTTCGAGTCGATTCGCGAGTGAGAGTACATCAATCGGCTCATTATCTTCGTAGAGCTTGAGGATGGCTTCGTAGATACGATTGTGATCGTCTTTATAAAAATCTCCGACGCGCGCAATATCGGCTACCTGAATAATGGCGTCCTTATCAAGCATAAGAGAACCCAGAACCGACATTTCGGCCTCGATATTCTGTGGGGGGACGCGGAGATGGTCTGGAGAAGTTTTTGCCATAGCCCATCTAGTATACTCGTTTGAGTTAGAAACGTATAGATTCATTGACAATTTACTCTTTTTGGTGTTTGATTGATTCTAGTACGTTAACAAAGAAAGAGTGAACAATGATACGAAATAAAGCCGTTCTTTTTGTGAAAGGAAGCGAAAATGAGTGAAGAAATTCAGGTGTTGGCCCGAGTATGTTCCGTAGAAGCTTTGGCACGGTTGAATATGCAATTTCGTGCCATTGGGTGCCGATTCCTCACACCTGAGTTGGAGCCAAACACTTCCAATGGCTTGGTGTATCGAGGGCTATCTGCGCAGGGGGGTACCGGCTATGAAGTGTACGAGTCGCTCCTCAAGAATCAGGGGCATCGTATGGCGCTCATTCATCATTGTGCAAGTTTCACCGATCTCTGGTTCTTTGCCCAGTTTCCAGTGTATATACCGCTCTCGTGGTATGGGAAGCGCGTGTGTGGGTGGAAAACCTGTTTCGGTATCGGGAACCCATCGCAAGAGGTCGTCCCGTATCTCGACTGCACCGATACCTCAGCCCTTCCGCAGCAGTCACCACTCATCCGGTTTCATTATTTGTGTGAATTTCTTGGTGAGAATAACTACGCGGCCATGAAAATCGGTCTTCGATCTTGAAACAGTTTTCTCTTGAATAAGAAAGGGAATGGTTATGCCACTCTTGTTATCGCACGTGATGCAAAATATACTTGGGGAATACTTGATTACCCCAGAGCAGTTATCGGGGCGGTGCGCTTTGCAGCAGTCTTGTTTGGACTCACAGGAGGCGCCCGTGCCTCTCTCGGATTTTCTCCGCCGATTGAAACAGGAGGAGTGTCTGATTTTTCCAGGTCCGCCAGAGTCATACTCGATTGAAGACATGCTCGAGAGGTGGCCCCAGTTTTTTCTTGGTGGGGATAATCCGAGGATGCTTTGGTATGGGCGAGCACAGATATTCGCACAGAGACCACTGCCAGTGTCTCCATGGTACGGTGTTTGTGCGCATCCAGCCGAAGGGTCAACCGAATGCGTATGGGAAAAGCAGCAGGGCATGCTCAGGCCAGAGAGGGGCGAGTCAGTTCCAGACGCAGTCTTGGTGGTTTGGGCGATATTGCTCTTTTCAATGGTGTGCAAACGGGAACTTTTTGCAGATGTATATGTTCGGACCTCTGCCCGGGCCTCGATAGCATTTTCACCACTTGGAATTCCTTTGGGTGAATCAGGTCCGCCTGTTTATGTGGGTACTCAACAAGGGAAAATTATTCTCGGATTTCATCGGGTGAACCCGGGAACCTTTGGCGGTCGACATGCACCCATTGGGGTAGCGAGGCAGTTGGACGTCACTCGTCTTGCTGATCCAAACTAAAGATCTTCGAATCACGAAAATCGTGTTACTTCGAAACCGTTCTCACTTGTTCTGCTGCTTGCCAGCATGAACAGGAGAGGCGGTTTTTTTATTTCCCAGCCTTGTTTGTACGCCTCGTTACCTTCCTTTTTTGATGAAAGGACCGCGATCGGTATCTTCAACCGTGTAGCCAAGAGCGAGCAGCGCATCACGCAGCCGATCAGCTTCCTCAAAATTTTTGTTGACTCGTGCAATTTGTC
>CAYOHD010000085.1:0-1402 GCA_964403705.1 uncultured Bdellovibrionales bacterium
ACAATAATACCGAGTACCAAAATGCCAGAACCAAGCAAGTACGAAAACCGTGTCGCAATAAAAAGGTGCAACTCTTCACGTTCATCCGCTGGTTTTTCACGCAACAGATACACGCTAAAGAGGATGAAGAAAATAAATACCAGTGTGGTACAGATCATTTCAAATTGCTCTGGCATCCACAGACCCAATGGGTTAATCAGAGCCAAAAGAAGTGCTGCGAGAACAATGACGAAAAATGTTTCTGAACGAATATGTTTCATATGTGTAATGTAAAAATGTGTTCAACGGGTACTCGAAATTTTCTCGCGATCTTCAACGCCAGAAGAACCGATGGTACGTAATTACCCTTTTCCAAAGCGATAATCGTCTGTCGGGTTACACCAACCGCCAATGCCAACTCTTCCTGCGTCCATCCGCGCTTTTTCCTCAACTTTTCTATTGTATTTTCAACAGTATCACCCATATTCAATGTAAAATTGACTTTACATCTTTATTATAAGTATCTCCATAATCATGTCAAGTAGACTTTACATGGCACTTTCCGCTCGTATCTTCTATCAATCAAAAAACAAGGCCCTCACAGAAGACCTCGTTTCTGAATTTTAACTCATTTTTTACTCTCACTTTTCTTCGAAAGAATTTTCCACTTCAAACTCCTCCTACTCGATCAAAGATTTCAGAAGATACAATCAGGGATCGCGTTCTCTTCGGTTATACACATTATTGTTTTCTTTTTGGTTCGAAAGCATAGAGCGATCTCCCTAGAAACAGCAAAACAATAAAAACAGCCGTCGTGCCAATAATACCTGCCAAAGAAGTAGCGAGTTTCTCATTGTGAATGCCCGGCATCATATAATCAGGAAGAGCCGCAGCAAAGAGTTGCTTTCCTTGTCCCAGAAATCCCTGTGCTTCCGCTACTTTCTCTAATCCGTCTGGAGATGCTGACGCGAAAAGCGATACGATACCCCCGATAAAAACAGCTGCGATAAAGACTCTTTTCCAATGACTATTCATATGTTTCTTCTTTTTCAAGGATTGCCAACTTATACCCCTTCTTCATGAGCAAAGACAGTACTACAACTGTGATGACCCCTTCCATAAGCCCGATAGCCACATGTGTGAGTGTCATCGCGGGGAGTACAACCGACAGGGCTTTCGTTCCAGAAAGAGCAATCTCAAATGAAGCAGCAATTGCCGCCCCAACAACTGAAACCCAGGCTGCAACAAATGCGCTTCGTAAAAAACCCTTCCTCTCCATCTTCCCTCGCATCAAAAAACGAAAGAAAGTATACCCACCAATCGCTCCAATAACACCCATATTGAAGATATTCGCTCCAAGTGCAAGCACACCACCATCACCAAACATCAGCGCCTGAGTCGAAAGTAGAACCGTCATGACCAA
>CAYOHD010000085.1:1412-3378 GCA_964403705.1 uncultured Bdellovibrionales bacterium
TCCAAACACCATGGCGAAGACGTCATCGATTTTCAAGAATGAGCGCCGCAAGCACCCCTCCAAGCAAATGTCCCGATGTCCCTCCATCAATCGGAAAATTCACCATCTGCGAAGAGAAGATAAGCGAGCCGACAGCTGCCATGCGGAACATTTTTTCCTGTCCCAATTTTGACAACCTGCTCTGAAAACTCATTTCTGAACCGCCGTCCACATGAGGAAATGTCGCCCACTTTTCCTTCAGAACTGGTGCTTTTTCCAAAAAACTCTGGCGCACCTTCTGGAGAGCAAACGACACAGCCACAACAACCGCTCCCGCCAAACCAGCCGCTGACCCATTATTTAAAAACCCATCTGGTATATGCATATTTTTGCCTGAAGAAATTACACGACTCTCCTTGATCACAAATTTATTAATGAGCATGCTCGGCATGAGCCAGTTTTTTCATATCGATACCTATTTTTTTGAGATACGTTTTATTGAGACTATATCTCCACAAAACCCCCTCTTTCTTCGCATTCAGAATATGAACATCCAACAATATCGCCAGATGATGAGACAAGGTTGGCTGAGAAATAGTCAACTTTTTGATAAAATCCTGTGTCCCCAATTCATCATCCTCCATAAGCTCACGAACGATAGCCATACGAATATCATCAGCAAGCGCCTTCAATATACTCACCGTCTGATCTTGCATATTTATTTATTGAAATATATCTATATATCAATACTAATACACACGCAATATCTGTGTCAAGAACAAACCACGAATACTCAACTGTTCGCTTTCAAGATTCAGATATTTGAATAAAACCAACGAACAAAAAAATTTATACTTTTGTTTTAGTGGCTCCAACAAGCAAAACCTAGAACCTTAAACCAAGGAACTTCCAAAAACAGCAAAAAAGAGACTCGGATGATTTGCAGATAAAAACAAGAACTATTCCTTTATTCACCTTTCTCCTTTCTTTTTGAAAACTACTTTTGCGCATTCGGTCTACGATGCGGACAGCCCGGCCAACAGCACGGTCTTCGCTTCCCATTAAGCAAATCTGCCTTAAGTCGTTCAATATGTTCCTTTCTTGTTTCTTGTTTTTTAACGATAGTCACCCAACATATCCACTCATTCCGGGCGAGAGGAGTAAGGCCACTCCAGATTTCTGATATCTGAGGATTGAGCATCAGCATACTTTTTACATCTTTTGGCATAGTATGCATAAATCCTGCAACAATTTCTTTTTTCACATCTTTAAAACATCTAACATATGAGAATACCTATTGAGTGGGAGAAAATTCAATGATCCACTCAATACCATATTTATCTCGAAACATACCCGCATATGAACCCCACGGGCTATCTCCGAGAGATCCTTCTACTTCTCCTCCAGCTGAAAGACCGGAGAATAATCTGTCCGCCTCTTCTTTGCTTTCCGTACCGACCAAAATTTTACTTCTATTTTCGTTCTCATTCACTCGTCCTAAAACTTCCGGCACATCATTGGCTATCAACACGGTATTATTACCAATAGGTAAGGCAATATACATTATTTTACTTTCCTCTTTTTCCGGCACGAGAAATTCATCACTCGCAATATCTCTAAAACGCACTACCCTCACAAATTCTCCACCAAAAACAGATTTGTAAAACGTAAATGCCTCTTCAGCATTACCATTAAAATTAATCCAAGGATTTATTGTAGCCATACAGCAATAACAGCAAATGAATAATAATCTTTTTCCTAAATTTAAGTATATCAGGTTCACATTCAAAAAGCAGACACCAAAAAGTGAGTTTTGTTGCCGTCTCTATTTAATGTTAGCTCCCCCTCATGAACAAACTGAGAATTTTAGATTGGGGAAGTATCAAAAAAGTGCGAAAGAAATTGAAAGATTTTGACATAAAAAGAGATAGAGGCTCAAATAAGCCTCTATTTAGAAATTGCTCCACTTGTTAGACTCTATAAAAGC
>CAYOHD010000085.1:3388-4121 GCA_964403705.1 uncultured Bdellovibrionales bacterium
ACCTTGAATCCACCGTAAGCCATGCGCTTCATATCGACTGGCATCTGTGCTTGGTCAGCATCTTTCATTTGCTCACCCATTTCTTTCATGACCTCTGCATTCACCTTATCTCGATGTTCTTTGGATTCAAAAGTGATAAAAGAAAACCACACCGTCTCATCAGCCTGTGCGCCAGTCATTTCTGGAAATGAACGGGCTTTTTCCTCTCCCATCTCCATTGCTGCGAGATCATCACCTCTGCATTCAAAGTATGATAAAGCACCATGCTTCATCCAAGAATCACGGCCCATTTCAGCCATCTTCCTGTACTCTTCCGCCTTATCTTTTGGAACGACGAGTACAAACCCGTCTATATATTTTGCCATAATTTTTTTAAAAAGTTATTTCTTTTTTATTATACCAGACTTGAACTCCAACAGCGGGCACTCAAAAAGGTCGTGTTACAGACTCGTTGTAATAGATTGTCCGGCTGGACAGTTACATACCCCCACTTCTTATGATCGTATGAAAAAGAAAAAGCCCCAAGTCACTGGGGCGTTGCATCATTTTCTGATGCAGAAAGAGTTTTGGCGAGCCTTGTCACAACTGGCAGATATTTCGCTCCTCGTTGTAATCTCGTTCTATTCCTGCCACCCTCTTGCTTTGCAAGCTCTTCAAGATGAGGCATCAGTTCTCCAAGATGCTCAAGGATACTTGTGATTATACGGAGAGGGCTTTTCGGCGAGTACAGCGC
>CAYOHD010000086.1:0-4088 GCA_964403705.1 uncultured Bdellovibrionales bacterium
CTTTCTTCTTGTTGAAGCCGTAGGCGAGCGCGGCCGCGGTCGGCTCATTGATGATACGACGGACATTGAAGCCAGCAATCTCACCCGCTTCCTTGGTCGCTTTGCGCTGGCTATCGTCGAAATACGCCGGAACAGTAATGACGGCATCCGTGATTTTCTCACCGAGTTTTTCTTCGGCATCAGCCTTCAACTTGGAAAGAATCATGGCGCTCACTTCCTGTGGCGTATATTCTTTACCACCCATAATGACTTTGGTACCTTCACCCGCCTGGACAATCTTGTACGGCAAGGTTTTCATATCACGCTTCACTTCTTCATCATTGAAGTGACGTCCGATGAGACGCTTGATGGAGAACAGCGTGTTCTCCGGATTGGTCACGCCCTGACGCTTAGCGAGGAGTCCAACGAGGCGCTCGCCCGTCTTACTAATCGCGACCATGGATGGTGTCGTGCGATTCCCCTCCTTGTTCTCAAGGATAGTCGGGCTGCCACCTTCGACGATAGCCATGGCTGAATTGGTTGTTCCGAGATCGATTCCGAGTATTTTACTCATAATATTTTGTTAATAAATAATTTATGAATGAATAATGAGTGATGATATGCTGCCCGTTATCTCACCGTGACTTTGGCAGGACGAATAATCCGTTCTCCTATCTTAAAACCATTCTGAAGGACCTTGGTAATAATCGGTGAGTCGTGTGCTGCTGCTTCCTCCTGATGTTCTTCGCTTGGTGCAGCTTGTTCGAGGGCTTCATGTACTGCTGGATCAAAAGTGTCCCCTACTTGTACTTCAATCGTTGATACCCCATTTTCGGTCAAAACTTTCTCTAATTGTTTCTCAATATATTGGATACCTGTCACCCATGGACTTGCCCGTTCCGCCTCTGGCACATGTTCAGTCGCCATGCGAAAATTATCCATCACCGGTACCAGATCCATAACCAACTTCTCAATGAGATAGCCAGCGATTTCTTTTTCGCGCGTGGCTTGCCGCTTCTTGTAGTTTTCAAAATCCGCCTGCAAGCGCTTGAGATCATTGAGGTATTCCTCAGCCAGCTCGGCATCTGTTTTTGGCAGTGTCTCTTCCGTTGTTTCTGGGGTCACAGAATCACTCGCTTCCACCTCTTCTACTCCTTCTTGTTTCTCGTCATCTTGCTGCATACGTTTGTGTCATTTATGTACCTTAAATACTCAGTGATTTTTTATGATGATTTGGTCAACCGTGCTTTGAGGAGTTCAAACTCGCGACGCCTCTCTTCTTCTGACTGCGACTCTTCTTCTGGCTCATGTTTTTTGTTCGCTGTTCCACTTGCTTCTTCCTCTTGCAATCGAGCCATATATTTACTTTACGAGAACGGCCCTATCACAATCACAAGAACCGGTAACGAAGACCCGAGAAGTTTTTTCATATACTCAATCAGTGATTTGTTTTTGGCATAATCCATGCGTTTCGGACCAATGATGGCGAGAATACCCTGGCCTTCACTACTCTTATACGGCGCCACAACCATCGAACAGTTCGAAATCCCCTTGATAGGATTCTCGTCACCGATAAAAATCTGTGTTTCGCCATTACCAAGTTTGGCAAAAAGGGTATCAAGCCGTTCATCGAGCGAGTCGAGTGTTTCTACCAGACGGCACAACTCGTCGATTTCCTGAAACTCCGGCTTTTCCATGAGCTCCTTCATACCGAAATCATAGAACTCATCCTTATCAATGAGACCGGAAACGGCGAGATTTCCCGAAAGGGCGGAGAGGAGCTTGGTGGTGCTCCGACCCAGTCGGGCTTGCTTAGCCTTCATCATGAGCAGCTCCTTTTGGAGCCGACGCTGATCCTCGCGTGACAAATCTTCGTCCCCCATCATTTCTTCAACGTAAAAACGGTACCCGGCATCAGTCGGAATACGCCCAGCTGAAACATGTGGCTGATAGAGATAGCCCGCTTCTTCGAGTGCCACCATATCGTTGCGCAGAGTCGCGGAACTCACTGGAAATTGGAAACGCTCAAGCAAAACCTGAGATCCAACCGGCAGTGCGGTTTTCGTATACAATTCGACTACCGCCGAAAGGATTTGTCTTTGTCTGGTATTCATGTATACAGTATAGAAAATGATTTAGCACTCGTCAATAGCGAGTGCTAAATATGAAAAACTAACCAAAAACCAGACAAAGAAAAAACCCAGGCAGTCAAGCGAGGGTTTTGCAAGGTGTCGTTGACACCGATTGTTTTTTTTATGCGGACGGGATTCAGCCTTTCCGACGCTGGGACGCTACACCCAATCCAAGGAGTCCTAATGCCAGCAACACCAGACTACCCGGTTCTGGCACCGAAGACGGAGGCAGAAGTGGCAACGGGCCGGGGACGGGAATCCTCCCAACCAGAGCCCCGTGTCCAGACGGGTCGTAGAAAAAGGCGACCGGATCGTCGTACAGGTCATCCGTATGAACAAAACCGCCCCCACTGTTCTTCGCGTACAGCCCGCCCCACATGGGCGATTGGTCGGAAATCAGCTCGATCCACGGTCTCCAACGAATTGAGAGTCCGTACACCGGCTCGAACAAACCGGGATTGCCACTTCCCGGATATTCCCAACCCACACTCCAACCGGGAGTTGATCCTGCCAAGATGTCACTCGCGTCAAAACCCAGCGACACCTGAACAAACATGTTTTCAGGTGGTCTGCCGCCGAGAACGGACGTCGCATAGATATACCGCCACTGTGTGTGGGCATTATTTTCCTGGACAGACCACGTCATGAGGAGGTCGACATTTGACGCGGTCAGACCACTGCCGATACTGTTGGACCCAGTCCACGCCCAAGCAAAAGCGCTAGACGAAGAACTGAACATTGCCATCAGCAATGCCACCAGACACTGCGCGAGATTTTGTGAGTACAAGGCCTTCTCCTTTGAGTTGAGCTGCTTATTGCAGCCGATACATCAAAGCATAATCAAGAGAAATAGTCAATACCAAATAGTAATCGATTCTCGAATAAACCACCCGGACAATCCCTATCTATACCAATATATAAAAACAAAAGCCCTGGTTCCGCAGAACCAGGGCACCCCTCAGGACAAGGCTTAGAAGTCTCGTTGAAGGTCTGCAGGCTTCAGCCGACGCCGACGTTGCGCTCCCGACTACCATTTCTCTTCTTCCTGGGACGCTGTGTACCGTCTCCCTCCGATACAGTGTCACCAAGGACTGGACTAGGATTGTATCGGTAACGACATCCAGCCGTCTTCCGACAAGTAGGTGTGGGCCTGCCCGTCCGTTTTTGTCGATGCATTCTGTAAAGCTCCTATCGTCACAAAGAAATTGTCGTTTCAAAATACTCCGTTGCGTCCAGAGCGTATTCCTCCATTTTTGAAAGTTATTAAGGAACTGGATCGTATCCTCCTCCATTCCAAGGATGACAACGACCGACACGCTTCAATCCAAGCCATGTCCCTCGCCAGATTCCATATTTGGTCACTGACTCAAACAGGTATTGGCTACAGCTTGGATGAAATCGACAGATACGCCCCCCAGTAAAGAAGGACAGTATTCCTCGCTCGCTCGACACATAACGCTGATAAAATCGTATCAAAACAAGGAGAGTATGTTTCATCATACGAAACACTGTACGACATTTCCCTTCCGCTGTCAAAATGATTCTGATATACTACCAAATGGAATACGTCATCCAATCAATTCCAAAAAAACAAAAGTTTCTCTATGCATCAAGTGAAGTTTCACCAAGTAACTTGGATTGATTTTGAAGATCCGCACAATGAGGATATTACCTATCTTCAAGAGAATTTTTCTATCCATCCACTCGCCATTGAGGAGCTCGTCACACCGACGTACCAACCCAAAGTAGTCCAATATGACGGATGTTTGTTCCTTTCAGTACATATTCCTCTTTTTGATACGAATCACCGCACCACTTTTCCTGGCGAACTCGACATCATACTCACTGATGGATATTTGATTACGAGCCACAAATACGATATCTATCCCCTCACCAAGTTTTTTTCCGAACTCGCCAAAAATGAAGGGCGACGACGACTCTATATGAGCCAAACTCCGACTCACCTGCTCTATGCCG
>CAYOHD010000087.1:0-4036 GCA_964403705.1 uncultured Bdellovibrionales bacterium
CTCCATGTCTTGGGAAACCAACAGAAACCCGTGAGGAGCCCTCTGAAGCAGATCAACCGCATATCACACCACTCACTCTCTGGCAACGCCTTCGCTTCTGGAAACGCCCCCATAATCGCCGGTCTTCAAACAAAGCAAATCAAGCACCCTTCCCCGAAGACACTGAGATAAGAGAGCTCTCATTGCTCCGCTCTTCTGGATTAATATCTCCTGACCGCCGGGCATACAAGGTACTGATTCAGATTCATTCTCGTGTAGACGAGTCAGGACGAAAGATCGTGTTCTTGGCCACTTTCTCCTTTGGTCGATGTGGCCGGGGCGAAAACACCTTGTCTATTCGCTGTCAGTATGGGGACCAAAATGGACTCATCATCGATATCCAATAAGCTGCCCGAGCAGCAAGACATGCGAGCGCCAATACACCGGCGCTCCCTTTTTTTATACTTTTTTCTGCTCAGTTTTCCTCCGAGTTTACAAAATTCGTATTTATTACTAGGCTAAAAGAAGTTATCTTACCAACAACTCCAAAAAAGAAAGGAATGGATATGGACATGCAATGTACCGGCCCTGGGTGTACTAGGCAAAAAGAGTATTTTTCATCTACGTCAATCCAAGGGACACCACTTCTTGTTGATCTTGCGGAATTGCAGAGATGTGGGCATGACACGCTCAAAGCATACATTGACTACTGCTTCACTGAAGAAAGCCCGCGGCGTTTTGTTCTCCCGGTCGCGGATACATACCTTTACCCAATGCAACTCATCATCAAGGCCGCTCAGGAAGGGCTCTCAAGTTTCTGGCAATCTCCATTCTGTCGTCATACCTGCCAAAGAAGCAGCCTCTCACATCCCTGTGTCAGTACGAGAGAGGAAGTGGTTGACTGCGATTTGTTTTGCTTTGGATCAAGTGATGGAGAAGAGGATACTTTTGATGGAGAAGAAGATACTTCCGCAACACTCAATTTGATGCCGCATTTTTCGTGCCACACCAATTCGCAGGGAAGTTTATCCTCCTGTGGAATACTCGCCATCAAGCTGTTTTATCAACAACGTGACAAGCCGGTATTAACCAGCGTTGAGTTAACCATCGGTTGTGATCCACAACATACTGGCGTTCTCGTCATCCAAGGCCACTCCGGTCTCGTCTTTTCGCTCAAGTGATCGTGGTCACCCACAATCAAGCAGTTGGAATCGCGCCGAACCCCATATTCGGCGCCTTTTTTTATACCACAACAATATTTCCTCAATCAGAGATGTGATTCTTTTTTTGAAGTTCCTCTTCGATGACGCCTCGCTCACTCCACGCAAGGCGTTCATCACCGATAGCCATAGCCTCTTCAGCGCCCTTGCCGGTCACCACCACCCAGTCACCGGATTTTGAGAGAGAGAGAGCCCGAGCAATTGCTTCGCGTCGATCAGAGATGCGCCAATAGTCCTTCCCTTTTTCCTTGCTCACAATTCCTTGTTCGATCTCATTGAGAATACGCTCGGGATCTTCATGATAAGGATCTTCATTCGTCAAAATGAGCATATCCGCGAAAGAGAAAACGAGAGACCCCATTACTGGTCTCTTGCCCCGATCACGCTCTCCACAGGCCCCAAATACAGCGATGATACGCTCACCTTCTGATCGCATACTGGTAATCAAAGTATACAGTTTCTCGAGTGCGTCAGGAGTAACTGCATAATCAATGAGGATATGGAGTCCATGCGTATTTGGCACCGACTCCATTCGTCCTTTAATACCCGATATGTCATTCAGTGCCTGTTTCGCAACCGAGAAATCAATTGCCAATAACCGAGCTGCCCCAAGAGATGCGAGCGCATTCTCAACATTGTAGCGACCCGGTAAATGTATCTGAAACGTTGTACCTTGAACTAGAAATGATGCCCCTTCCGCATTCATTGACAGCTGTTCCGCAACAATATCCGCTCTCGTCTGTTCGATACCATACGTCACACTCTTGGCAAAAGACTTCGCATGAAGATACTCCTCAGGGCTTTCCATATCAAGATTCACCACTGCCATTTGTGCTCGCTCAAAGAGTCGTCGCTTTGCTCGTCGGTATTCCTTCATCGTGTGGTGATAATCCAAATGCTCACGCGTCACATTGGTCATCACGGCAATCTCGTATCGAATACCCCATACCCGATGCTGATCGAGCGCATGTGACGAGGTTTCAAGAATCGCGTATTCGCAGCCATCTCTCACTGCCTCGCGTAAAAATTTCTGTAACTTCCACGCCGAAAGCGTTGTAAACTTGGAACTATTTGTCCATTTTTTTTCTCCAATTTCAAAATTGATAGTCGAGGCCATAGCCACTTTCTTGCCAGCCTTCTGTAGAATACTCGTGATACACTGCGTCGTTGTGGTCTTGCCATTCGTCCCAGTCACGCCAATCACCTTAAGCTGTCGGGCCGGAAAACCAAAATACACTGCCGACAAAACAGCCAGCGGCAAATGATAACAAAGATTTTTCAATGACTGTGGTATCAGTCGGGAGCACGCGTGACGCATACGCTTTTATCTTCTCAAAAACTTCTTCATTATCGATAAACTCTTCTGCAAAAAACGAAGGTGAGAATACAATTCATATCGCTTCTGATCAACCACCATATCATAACATCCCGGAAATGTCGTCGGTATCGTATCAGGAGAAAACCCGAGTTTAAACCGGGTAATTCCTTCCCAGGCTGCGATCTTTGACTGGTGACTATTGATTTCAGCTGAGACGCTCACGCCACCAAAATCATACCAGACGCATCCGCGCCGCTTCGCTTCACGCATCTGCTCCCACTGAAGCAGTACCGGTGCCATCACCTCGCGATGTGCGTCGCTTGTCCCGCCATGCAGATACGTCGCCGTATCCCCTGCGAACAAAACTAAGTTTGCTGCCAATACGACTCCCTCATATTCAGCCACAAAAAGCATAAGTTTCTCTGCTGGAAAAACGGCTATCATCTTTTCATAATACGATTTTGGATGGGGGAGAATATTTTGCCGTTTTGCCGTCGCCTCGATAAGTGTCAAAAAAATGTCTTGATACTTTTTCTCTCGGGTCATGAAAATTCGGACGCCTTTTTTTTCCGCGAGTCGCACATTGTAACGCGTCTTCGCTTTCATCTGAGCCAAGATTTCTTCTTCTGATTTTGAGATATCCACGACAAAAGTCTCCCGCGGTTGCATGTCATGTGGGGCTTTTATGAGCCGTATTTGCTCATTTTCCCTCCACAGAGAAATCACGTGTTCGCAGACATGCACTATTTCTTCCGTCTCTGGTTCTACGCGTATCCAACCGAGCTTCTTTTGTTGTGCTAACAAGACAAGGCTCTTCAAGATAGACTGTGCATCGGAAATATTACCACCAGGAAATCTGGGAAAATAAAGATACGAACCCACTATCGGGAGCGTATGAACAAAACCGTATGCCCCACTTTCGGTCTGCACCGCTTCACGCCCATTCGTTTCCTGAAAGCGTGCCCACTCTGGTGACTGAAGAAAATTATCCATACAGCAATGATTCTTATTTTTGAGTGAATTCGCGAAAGAAAATTTTTTCGAACGAATTCGAAAGTCTCAAAAATGCTCTGGCAATACTTATTTTTTTCCGAGTTTTTTGAGGGCTTGCGTGACTCGCGCTCCGACATCTTTGATTTCGGGCGCAACGAGCTTGAGTGCCTCGCGAGCATCTGTGACTGAGTATCCCATAGCGCAAAGTGCCTCAAGAGCATCCTGATCCGCGAGGGCCTGTGCCGTACCGTGGAGTTCTGTTTCCTTCACCTTATTTTGTAACTCAATAATCACTCTCTCTGCTGTTTTCTTCCCTACCCCAGAAACACGAGTCAGAAGGGAAGCATCCTTGTGTACAATAGCGGTGCGAATCGTATTCGGGTCAGCAATAGACAAAATTCCGAGAGCGACCTTTGGACCGATGCCCGAAATAGAGATAAGCAGCTCAAACATCTCGAGTTCGTCATCATCAAGGAATCCGTACAGTGTCAACTGGTCCTCTCGTACATGCGTATGAATATAAAGG
>CAYOHD010000088.1:0-854 GCA_964403705.1 uncultured Bdellovibrionales bacterium
GGGTTACTATATCTATGCTAGGCAGAATACCTATGCCGTGACTCTTTCAAACACGATATACCATGTTCTGAGGATAGGACTAAATGTTGTGATGATATGGTGCTATGGCATCCTCGGCGCGGTGCTCGCCTATAATCTGTCAATGCTCCTCCTCCTAGCGATATACCTCTGGGGGATATATCATGAGGAGCGAACTATTTCTTCGCCACAATAAAGTAACCACCAACGTACCTCCCAAGAGTTGATTGTTGTGCGAGGCTAGTTCGGTCGAGGATTTCAATGAGATCAAAAAGGGGATAAAGAAAGAAGCTGGCGTATTTAACGATCGGGTGGGAATACCTCAGGATGGCCTTAACCATATCAAGTGTAATGCTAATCCCTGTGCCCATAGTAGTTACTTCAATTTCTGTAAATCCAGCATCCTTGAGAACGAGCTTCCACTTTTCTCTGGTCCAGCGCTGAAAGTCGTGCGGATCAGCGTGGATGCCATAAAGAAAGGGAGTTGAGGCAATGAAGGTGCCACCTTTTTTCAGGGCGCGATAGCATTCAGTCACTCCTTTTTCAGGATAGTTTACATGTTCAAACAGCTCCATAGCGCTGATAACATCAATGCTCTCGTTTTCGATGCCCTTCATATTGGTAACATCGAGTACTATATCCGGGCGGAAATCTGGTACAACATCGGCAAAAATCCACTTTTCAACTTGTTTTTTTGGTTTCTTGAATCCCCCACGATCACGGCCGCCAATATCGAGAACGATACCGTTAAAGCGTTGGCGGTTTTTTTCGAGGAGTGAGTCGATTTTTTTTCTTCGGTAAAAGGTTGTTGTATGGATGTCAGCTGCTGTATGGAG
>CAYOHD010000088.1:864-1375 GCA_964403705.1 uncultured Bdellovibrionales bacterium
TTTTCTGCGGTAACTCGTGCTTAGATAGGATTCAATTCGTCGCCTTATCTGTAGAAAATTTATCATAGACCTTTTGCTTTTAGTATGAAGCAACGATGGTAGGGATTATCGATGTTTAGAAAGTCATTCACGATGTCCCATCCTGATAAACAAAGATCTTTTTTGATCTGGCGAAGTGTGTAGTTAGTCTTGCCGATTTCCCAATAGTGTTGCCCATCAAAAATATGTCTCTGGCGACTGAAACGAATCTTGAGCGCCTGAGAAAGATTATTGAAAATTGGTAGCCGTAAACGAATACCAAAATTCAACGCCTTCTCGTTGGTATCGGGGAGTGTAAGGATGAAATATTCTGATACGGAGGAGAGGCGCCGCATAGCTGCTAAAAAATCCGGATATTCTACGTGTTCAAATATTTCTGAGGCAATAGTGAGATCAAATTTTTCCAGCCTTGAAGCTATATCTGGATCTGTTGCGCTCATGAGATAGTCAGGCTGTATTTTTGGATCAAGGT
>CAYOHD010000088.1:1385-4036 GCA_964403705.1 uncultured Bdellovibrionales bacterium
GCCTAATAATCGGAGTGATTGAGTAACGAGTCCGGGCCCAGGTCCAATTTCAAGCACTCGCTCTGGTCTTAAGACAAGCGCATTTTCGATGATAACGGAGTAGGTTGACCATCGTGCTTGAGATAGGTAGGAGGACTTGGTGTAATGGTCGTCAGAGACCTGCACTTCGTAGGCTCGCTTTGTCATATGCCTTGTTATTTTAGAGAAACCGTGCTTTCACAGATTCCGTTACACGGACTGCAAAACTCAATGCGAAAACCTTTGCTTGTTGAAAAGAAAACTCTAGAAGTGACATATTTCTCACTTTTACATCGCTTGTTTGATTCATCACCTTATTAAGAAGCTGGAAATACTGCTCGTTCATAAAATTGCTTGTATAAGGATATTCTTCGAGTCTTTTGACAAAGAGAGCATACTGGTTTCGTATCTCGATAAGTCGTTGTTCAAGAGTGTCTTCGGTAAAGCCAATACCGTATGTCGAGCAGTACTCTGGAAGGGCACCGCTTTCGATATAGAGCAGGGGAAGTCCAGAGAGAGCTCCTTCAATGTGGTGCATACCAGCAGGCTCATTCCTCGAGGCGGTGATATAGATGTCATGTGATTTTAACTCCGATGCCAGAGCTTTTCCCGACAGAGGTGAGACGATACGGGTGTTTTGATAATGAGCATCTTTCGGGATATTACCAATGAACGTGAATTCGAAGAGATCGGAAAATTCCTTCCTTGAAAGAATAGAATCGAGTTTGAGATAGATATCGTGACCCTTCATTGAGTTTGCTCCCCAGTGATGAGTGACAATTTTCATCTTTTTCGTTGAATCCCAGAATACCTTTCCTTCCGAGTTAAATATGGAATTGTCGGCCCCGTTTAAGATTACCGAAGAGTTAATCTCTTTAGAGAGTCCCTGTCCTTCAAGGAGTGGTTTAAGCCAGCTTGCTATGAACACAATGTGATCGGCATATCGACTTGCGTCAATAAGAAACCAGTTCATGAAATGAGTATTCTTCCGTTCATCGCACTCGTTAATTCTCTCAATTATTTTCGTCTTTGGATGGAGAATTTTGTAGCGATAGGCATCAATGTAGGTATATAAATATATTTCCTGAAAGGGGAAAGGAGCTATATGAAAGATTACATCAATATCATCATCCCCAAGGGAAGTCACAACTTCCATCCCTCGTTCGCTGAGATAATTTTTTAAGGAATGAGCAAACTGCATTCCTCCGCCATATGGTCCATCAAGAAGCTTTACATTGAGACTGATTTTCATAAGCTTTTCTTTTTTAAAACCAAAAGAATAGTGTGTCCAGAAAATGGCGAAAGTATAATGTCTAAGCAGAGACGGGCTAGTTTTGCAAAAAAGCTTCGGTTTTTTTCGAGAGACCGAAAAAACTGAGAAAAATCTTCGGAACCAAGCTCTCTTTTGAGGCCGCCCATGCCGTCGAGTGTTTTATGGAAGACAAGGCGAAACCCTCTGCGTTTGAAATGTGCCGCTACGATCTTATAATCTAGAGCAAATTGATAGAAATGAGATCGGTTCAATTCGGTATCTTGAAAATCAGGATATTTTCCGAGTCGAGCCTTGACGCGGCGTAGTACTGATAGTTGAGGGAACGTCAGGAAGAGGTATCCGCCAGGTTTTATAACCCGAGACATTTCGTTTGCTATTGATTCATATCCTTCAAAAAAATGCTCAATGACACCAAGTGACCAATAGCCGTCAAAGTGATCATTTGGAAAGGGGAGATTTCGAACGTCACCAAAAGACACCTTTAATTCAGGCATGACGGACTTTATTTGATCGATGGTATCTTTGGCGTAGTCTATGCCGTAGGCGTCATACCCGCGTGATGTAAGGGCGTAGACATACTGTCCTTTCCCGCATCCGCCTTCGAGAATGCGCACCGATTGTCCTGGTTTCAGGAAAAGTTTTGTAACTAGTGGAACGAGAAAATCACTTTTTCCGGAAAGAATACTCTTTTTTAGATCAGAGTCCTTCCAATGATTATCCCAAAAATCACTCGTTGCTTTTGTTTCCGTATAGACAAGACGATGATTGCTTCTATCGTAGGAAAGAGGCATAGAAACGTGAGTGCAAACAGAAAAATTAACGCCGGACTTATTGCCCTTTTGAGGGGAGCTCTCTAGCGACGCGATCCATATCAGCCTCCACCATCATTTTTACAAGCTGTTCGAAAGATACCTTCGGTTTCCACCCGAGCTTTCTTCGAGCCTTGTTTGATTTTCCTTGGAGTGTAAAGAGTTCGGCTGGGCGTTTGAATTGGGGATCTATTACCACATATTTTGACCAGTCTGCGATCCCTGCAGTATTAAAGGCGATATCAAGAAATTCACGTATTGAGTGTGTCTTTCCAGTCGAGATGATGTAATTGTCTGGCTCATCCTGCTGAAGCATGAGCCACATGGCTTCGACATAATCCCCAGCGAACCCCCAATCCCTCTTGCTGTCGAGGTTTCCGAGTCGAATTTCATTCGAGAGCCCGTGCTTTATTCTGGCGATACCATTGGTGATTTTTCTTGTAACAAACTCTTTCCCTCGGATTGGTGATTCATGGTTAAAAAGAATCCCGTTGGCACAATACATGCCATAGCTTTCTTTGAAATTATTCGTCATCCAGTAAGCGTAGAGC
>CAYOHD010000089.1:0-3974 GCA_964403705.1 uncultured Bdellovibrionales bacterium
AATCAATTCTGAAAACACTCGGTGACGCCATTCTCATAAAAATAAAGGCGCTCCCGGTCGATAAACAATACGCGCTGTTCACAACAATGCTGAGTAACCTGCATAGCAAAGCGATTCAGGTGTATTTTATCGATGAATATCTTCAAGGAGTGGTAACCGATGCTGGTTGGGATGGAGCCGTAGACACATCCTGGCATGATGATTCTTTCATGTTGATAGATGCGAATCTTGGCGCACTGAAAAGTGATTATCATATGCGCCGACGAATTGAATATACAGTTGATCTTTCCAAAGAAACACCTGAGGCTACGCTCAAAATGGTCTACACACATACCGGCGTAGCTCGCGACTGGTACACGAAAGACTATGTCACTTATCTTCGAGCATATCTTCCAGAAGGAAGTTTCGTCACAAGTGTGACGAATGGTGATACACCGATATATGGCAATGAGCTCGGTAAAAAATATGTTGGGGTCACCGTGGGTGTGCCACTCGCATCAGAGAAAACGGTTACTTTTGAATATACGCTTCCGAAGACCATTGACACGAGTGAGTGGTATGATCTCAAAGTGACTAAACAGTCCGGAGTTACTGGCACACCACTGAGTATTACAGTCATCGATAAACAGGGGAACATCAAAACTTTCAATGAGACTCTCAATCGTGATTTCATTCTGAGCGAACGAGAAGAGAAGTAACACGCTGCATGTGCCCCCTCTTTCGAGATGGAACAAAAACCGTCCTGGTACAACCCACGACGGTTTTTGTTTTGACAATTGGGAGTGAGTATTTAGAGGAGATGCAATCCGTCAAAAGGCGCTGTCTTGAGTTCGGAAATATCGACTCCGTCCAGAGTGCGCACGTTGATGGCTACCACGGGGTTGCCCATTTTGTCCTTCCCAAAAGCGTATGGTTCAACGCCGCAGGTTGAACAAAAGAAATGGGCGATTACTTTCTGATTGAACCGATATTCACTCAAACTCTCCTCACCCGAGAGGGTACGGAAGTCCTCATTTGGAACAAACACCAAGAGCAGACTTTTGATTGCGCAATGCGTGCAATTACAGCTAATCACCTGATCCAGATCTGCCGAAACCATATACCGTACCGCTCCACAGTGACACCCGCCGTCGTATCGATGTTTCATATTTTTCCAATCATTGATTTCCTACTTGTCTCATGTCCTAGCTAGAGCTAGCTAAATCATCACTGTCTTCGATATCCTTTATGCGCTTGACCGAGAGACTGACTGACTCCTTATCAAGTTTCTTGGCCTGCTCTATTTCTTTTTTGAGAGGGGAGGGGAGTGTAGCAAGAATATTTCGCAGAGCTATTCCATCAATTTTCAGTATGCCTTCCCACTTGTCGAGCGGCTCAAGTAACGCACGAATCTGTGACGCGTCATACTTATATGTCTTGCGTAGAGATTTTCCAATAATACCTTGCTCAGAAAAAACACGGTCAATTCCTTCTTGTTCCATGTATGCCAAAATGATTTCCTGCAGTTTCATGAGGCGCAATTTCTCCGCCGAGAGCTGACTCTTCAGATCGAGGTATTCGCCGATAGCCTCCTCTACTTCACTGGTTTCAAATTTTCGAGTTTCTGCAAATTTGTGCTTCCAGAGTGGACAGATTTTTTGGTATCCACACCAGTCACACAGCGGTGATAGCTGTGGATCAAATTTTTCCTCCTCAATCGCCTGAATCACTCTGAAGCAGGCTGGTTCGATTTGGTCGAGTTGTTCTTGCGTACGTTTGGAAGAAAGTTTGACGCCGTGCTTGAGATAATACAAACTCACTGTCAATGTATCAAGATGAGTCGCTTCTTTCGGATAGCGATTCAAAAATGCCTTGAGATATATCGAGAGCTGTAAATCAGTATCGACTTTTTCTTGAGAGGGCATCTTTTTCGTCGTTTTGTAATCAATAATCTCATATCCCTCATCAGTCTTATCAATACGATCAATGATACCTGAGAGAGTGTGTTTGCCTGTGATTTCATCGCCTATCTCAAGAGCAAAACGGCTTTCGAGATCAACAATGGTGAAGTCTCCTGGTTTATTTTCTCGGCAATAGCGCTCGATGATTTTGACACCCTCGGTAAAGGCGGCTCGCTCCTCGAGTTCATTTTCAAATACTTCGCTATTCCACCGCTTCGCGTAAAAGTCCAATGCTTGTTCAAGATTCGGTGCAAGCAGGGCAGGGGTGTGATAGTAGTGGAGTACGGAGTGAATGAGTGTGCCAAAAACCTGATCCTTAGATTTCGGTTCCTTGATTCGATCAATATACTGATACCGATATTTAAGGGGACAGGTCTCGTAAGACCCGAGCCCAGAATAGGAAAGACGCATAGGAAAAAATGATGCTAGTTCGAAAAAACCGTTCAAAACTGAGACCCGATTGCCCTATTTTACCATTTCTTGAGGGCTTCGACACACTTGACTAAATTGAAGAAAAGTGCTAATATATAAATACTGTTTTTAGAGTCGTAATTTTACAATTGCTGCATTTTTTGAGGAGGTTTTCCCCTATGAAACCAATGCGTGACTTATTCAGTTTGCACTATTTGCAGGCTGGTTTTCCTTTATCGATCTTGGCTTTTTGCGGATACACCATACATGCACCTACTCCACGACCATGGTGGATTATCGAAGCCATAGTGGTGTTTTTGCTCTCCTATGCCATCGGATGGTACATCTATCGTTTTGTCCATCCAGTACGAGCAGAATTCATCGCTCAGCTCACAAAAGCAAAAGCGGAGACGGAACAGGCTTTGCAATTAGCCGGGACTGATCCCTTGACCGGACTTCCGAATCGACGAGGGGTCTCTTTCATGCTCCAAAAGATGTTCGGCGCTCAACGCCGATTCGCGCATCAGGACTCCAATGAAGACTCGAGACCGAAAGCAGCCATCATGCAACTTGCAGCGGCGGTCATCGACCTCGATGGATTCAAGGCCGCCAATGACCAACGTGGCCATGACTTTGGTGATACAGTCCTTCGTCTGGTGGCTGAGATCCTGCGTCGGTATTTCACCCGAGACACCGATATTGTCTGCCGCTCAGGCGGTGACGAATTCCAGGTGTTCATGTTGGGCGAGAAAAATGACGCTGCGATTCAGGCAGTCGCTTTAAGGCTCGAAGGATTCTGCCGACTCTTCGAAACCGAGTTCAATCGGCTCTTCGGATCAACAAATGAGGCGAGACTACCTCTAAGCGTGACCGCCAGCTGCGGCGTAACGATCGCTGACCTTCCCGACGATCAGGCTATCGACGAGACTCTTCTTGCTAAGCTCCTTGCATCAGCTGATCAGATGATGTATCAAGCCAAACAGGAAGGAAAGAATCGAGTTGTCGCATGGCATGCCGAATAAGAGCACAGTCATCAGCAGCAGCGTTCAGTAATAGTTTTGTGAGTGTCCCTGTATCCTTCCTGCACCACGCGTGCGGGAAGAAAACAGCGGACACTTTTTTTATACCTAAAAGTAATGAATATACTCTCTCTGGAACCCTATGGAGTACCCAGGGTTATTCAACCAAGGCAACTTCTACTCTGTTGAGAAGTCAATGTACATGCAGTGAGAAACCCGGAGATTAAAAGAAGGGGAATATTCCTTCCTGCGTAGAGGAAAATATCTTCGAATGTCCATCCATAAGAAGCATACCGAATCATTTTTACGCATATTGTTTTGTTGAATGAAAAAAGCATCTGCTTATAAGGTGGAACTTTCTCTTTTACATTCATGTCGCATAACATATCTCAGGAGATTGTGCGAATGAGCAAAAAACAAGTTAAAAATAAGACTCATTTTACTTGCTCGAAAAGTGACATAAACTATCTGCGTGGGGGGACAAGATGCAATGCTTCTGGTGACACGGTATTTTTCGTATTATAAAAAAAATTCAAACGAGATTATATATGGAACAGGAGAGTCTTTTTCCTCTTTCTTTAATATGTCGTATAATGTAACTTAT
>CAYOHD010000090.1:0-3951 GCA_964403705.1 uncultured Bdellovibrionales bacterium
TTCAGATATGATGGAGTTTTTATGATTGTTATTTCTCAAATTTTTTCACTCAAAAACCTCTAAGAGGATCCTCATCACTCTAACAAGGACTCTTACAAAAGTCACGAGATGTGTTTTTCTTAACTCCGAAAAAGTAAACGCTGCGCGGAAAAAAAGAAGAGGTAAAATCCCAAGGTAACGAGAACAATCGCTCCACCGCTCGCCAGATTGAATTGATAGGAAAGCAAAAGCCCAATCACGACAGAGAGCAGAGACACTGCTTCAGCAACGAGGAGAGTGACGAAAAAACCACGCCTCAATTCAAGTGCTGCCAACACAGGAATCACCATAAGCGCTCCAATAAGAAGGGCACCAACAATCTGCAAAGAAGCCGCCACTACACCAGCCGCGAGAGACGCAAAGGCAGCATTCAATGCCAAAACTGGCACTCCAGATACCCGGGCTAAATCCTCATCCAGAGCCGCGAGAAACAGTTGATGATAACGAAGCACAACGAACATCAGCACCAGCACCACGATAATACAGAGGACAAACAAATCAAAACGTGTCACTGTCGAAAGGCTCCCGAAAAGATAATTCATGATGTTTACATTGAGCCCACGAAGCGAGGAAAGAAGTACTACGGCGAGCGCCAAACTACCTGATAAGACCAGAGCTACCACTGATTCCCCTAACATTTTTCCGCTCGAACGTAAGCGCTCCATACCAAGTGCCGCCGCGACAGAAAGAAAAAGCACTCCGAAAAAAATCGGAATCTTTAAGACAAGCGCTAAAGCAACACCCAGAAATGACACATGTGACAAGGCATCTGAAAGAAGAGAATACCGACGTACCACCAAAAAAATCCCCAGAAGCGGTGCCGCTACCCCAATCAACAAGCCAGCTTCCAGAGCTCGACGGAGAAAATCAAATTGCCAAAACGCCGAAATATCCATATCTCACAAAAAATTTAATGCTCATGTCCATGGAAAAGCACTTGTTTCCCATCACCATACATGGTGTCGAGTGTTTTTGGATGGCGAAGTCCCTCTGGAGCCCCGAAATATACCAGTGTCCGATTCAGACACATCACCTGTTTCACTTCACGAGCTATCGCGTCCAAATCATGAGAGATAAGGAGAATCGTCATACCGGCATCGTTCAGTTTTTTGAGTAATGCGTAAAATTCCCGCTCAGATGTCCGGTCGATACCCGTAGTGGGTTCATCCAAAATCAACAACTGCGGCCGAGTGGCAAGTGCTCGTGCGATAAAAGCTCTCTGTTGCTCTCCGCCAGAGAGCTCCCCAATACGCCGATGCCGCACATGCATCACACGAGCCGAATCCAGTGCCTGCTCCATGAAAACAAGCCGATCAGAAGCCGAGAGGCGACGCTCGTCTCGACCAAAGCCACTCGCTACAATTTCTTCGACTGTCGCGGGGAAATTCTGATCATTTTTAAAGACATGTTGTGGCACATACCCAACCTGATCCCAACCTCGGAATACACGAGGATTATCACCGAACAACGCAATATCACCCTGTGTTGGTTCCAGCAGACCGACAATCAACTTAATCAATGTGGTCTTACCACTTCCATTGGCCCCAAGCACGCCCACATAATCCCCTGCAAAAATCTGAAAGGATATCTCGGACAGCACAAACTCTTCCCCATGCCGGAAGTGTATATCGCGTGCCGTAATCAGTGGCGTATCAGCTAAAGACATTCGAGTGCAATTCGTAAATGATGTAAATTTTGACGCATCAGACTGAAATAAGTTTCTGGTACTCCATTTTCGTCCATCATTCCTCCCTCAATAGGATTAAAAACCAACGTCTCAACCCCCGTCTCCCGAGCCAGTGTTTGAGAAAGTTTGGGGCTCGAGAGCGTTTCAAAAAAGATATATCGTATATTTCGTTCCCGAACCACACTGGCTATCTCTACCAGACGTTTTGGTGACGGCTCAGTATTTGGAGAAAGTCCAGCAATCGAAATTACTTCTAGTGTGTACCTTTTTGCCAGATAGGTAAAGGCATCATGCGCAGTGACAACACTTCGTAAACGACACTGACTCAATCCAGATGTATATTCTTGATCCAAAGAACGGAGTTCCTGAATGATCACTGCCCACCGAGCTTCGTACTGCGATTGATTCACTGGATCAACTTCTACGAATACTTCTTTAATCCGATTCACCTGTATTTCCACCAAGACCGGATCGAGCCAAAAATGCGGATCGAAAGCTGATTCATCATGTTCATGCTTGTCCTCTTCAGGTGCCCCGGGCGATTCATTCTGATGTTCGTCGTCTTGGCCAGGCAGCAAATCTACTGTATCGGACATACGAACAACACGTACTCCTCGCTTGATAAGTTCCGGTGAAAGTTTTTCCGCCCAAGCATCGATACCGGCTCCATTGATAATGACCACATCGGCTTGATAGAGCTTTTCTATATCCCGAGGGGTTGGCTCAAAGTCATGCGGTTCCACTCCGGAAGGAACAAGTGTCGTAACAGAAGCGTCTCCTCCAGCTACCCCTCGCGCAAACTCAGCATACGGAAAAAAAGAGGCCACAACCCGAAGCGGCTCCGGTGTAGTCATTTCTGGCTGAGGTGTACCTGTCTGCCGAAAAGGAAAAAAAGAAACCAAACCGACCAACACTACTCCTAGACCCGTAAATCCCCAAAGAATCCTCTTTGGCATATATTTTTCCCTTATATTTTACACGTACGACAAAGTCCAAAAAATTCTAATGAATGTTCAAGTACCTGAAAACCGTCCTCCCGAGCAAGAGCCTGTTCAATGGGCAGTAAATTCTCTCGAAACACAATATCACGAATTTCTCCACAGTTGAGACATACTGCGTGATGATGATGTTCTCCAACAAGCTCATAATAACGTTTTTTTCCCGATACAATGACCTCTTTTACTATACCCTCATTCATAAGAAACTCGAGTTCTCGATACAACGTTGTCTTATGAAAAACAATCCCCTCCTTCTGAAAAGATGCTTGTATTTCCGGTATCGCTCGTGGAGCATGGGCATCCACCAGAAAACTCATCAGCGCCTTTCGAGAGCGAGTCAGACGAATACCTTTCGTTTTAAGCTCCTGCAAACACACTTCCTTCGTACGCATACTTTTTTATCAGATATCTCTTGAATTTCAATGCACCTACTTCTCTTCTCAGAATTATTTCTTTCATATTAACGCAACCTAGTTGCATTTGTCAAATCTGCTATACTACAAGAAGCTCATAACACTTTCTTCTATGATAACGCCTACTCTCAAGGATATTCTCACCACCGGCAGTACCCCCTTCTCAAGTGAGGATGAAAAATTGATTACGGAAGCCTATACTTTCGCCGAAACAGCTCACAAGAATCAAAAGCGTCGTTCCGGCGAACCATATGTCACCCACTGCCTCTCAGTCGGTCTCACCCTCCGTGAAATCGGTATGGACGCGCGGACCATCGCGGCTGGCCTATTGCATGATGTTCCAGAGGACACGGAAGTAACCCTCACCGAAATCGAAAAAAAATTCGGGAGCGAAATCGCCTATCTCGTCGATGGCATTACCAAGTTAGGAAAGATTAAATTACGCGGGACCAAAGAAGAACTGTACTTAGAAAATCTCCGAAAAATGTTTCTCGCCATGGCTCGTGATATTCGGGTCGTCATTATCAAACTTGCTGATCGTCTCCATAACATGCGTACACTGGAGCATGTCCCTCGAGAAAAACAGGAACGTATCGCACGTGAAACCCTAGAAGTCTACGCCCAAATCGCAAACCGGCTCGGTATCGGGGAACTCAAAGGCGAACTCGAAGATCTCTGTTTTCGCTATCTTGATCCCGAAAACTACGCTCTGACAAAAAAACTTCAGGAAACCTATCTCAAAGAAGGAGACCTCTATATAACCAGAATTGTAGCCCTTTTCAAAACTGAGCTTGATAAAGAGGGTGTTCGTATT
>CAYOHD010000091.1:0-3855 GCA_964403705.1 uncultured Bdellovibrionales bacterium
CTCTTAGCTCAGTCGAGCCTCTCGGGAACATCAGTGCGATTTCCCAAATTGACGACAAGCTCTTTGACTCTTAAATTGTGGTATGGTCAGCCGCTTCGTATTCGGGAGATAAACTTCCTTGAGGAGGATATTCCATCGATAAGTGAAAGCAGTGTGCGATTTTTAGCTCGACCGGGTGAGCGATATACACTCTACGCCTATTCAGATAGGGGGTATATGGCTCCCGTTGGTGAGTCAGCAAATTTGAGTGACAACACCGATGTGAAACGTCTTTTTGGAGGTAAGATGATGATCAATCCACTCTATCGACCAGCTGATAGTGATGGTGATGGAGTGATTGACCGCAGAGATAACTGTGTCGGATTAGCCAATGGTGATCAGCGCGATGAGAACCGCAATAATCGAGGAGACGCGTGTGATGATTATGATCGTGATGGAGTGATAAATAGTCAGGATAATTGCCCGGCACATCCGAATCGGGTGCAGGGGGATACCGACCGCGACGGACAAGGTGATGCTTGTGATGGTGAGGAGAGTCGAATAACAGAAAAACACGCGTGGATGCCATGGGCGGCTATCGGACTCGGCATCGTAGTGGTTGGAGGACTCTTTGTTTCTGTATGGAAGCGATCTCGTTTGACATCATAAAAATTGAAACTCAATCGTATGTCGGAACAGCCCGTATTTGTATCAGAAGAACTCCAAAAGAAAGCGAGGCTCATCTTTGGTTTGCTTGGGGTTGGTTGTCTCGGAATATTGGTGTACGGAGCGATAGTGGGTGAGGGTTCGAAACATTGGCGTGGCAATCTTGCGGCAGAAGAACAGGCGCGTCAGGCTACTTACCAGGCTAGACAGAATGCGACACAAAGAGATGGGGTGGCAAGGCCTCAGTCAGGAGCACCATCACCGACATCACCTGGAGCAGTTCGGAATCAACAACAGACACCATCAGGAGTCGTATCTCCCAATCAGCCTTCGGCCACAATGCCACCATACACGCAGGACAATCAAGCAAATATGACGATGCTTGTTCTTGCGGAGAAAATACAGCGTTCTTCGCAGATATATTTTCAGGAGCATAAAACCTATCAGGGCTTTGTCATTACGGATCGAGACCCTTCAGCATGCGTGTCTGCTGTGTCACGCATGACGCCCGCTGGTGATGCTATTTCGGTAGTGTTGGTAGAATATTGTCATGAAGGACAGGAAAGATTGTATGGTTGTATAGATTCAGTTTCTCAATCTTTTATGATGCTCAGTGAAGAGGGATATGCTACATCTTTGTCTCAGTATGGGCGTTGTGTGGGAGGAATTCGAGTGGAACCTGTTCCGTCGGGAGCGTCTGGTAAGGATATCCCGAAAGGACAACCGGGTGTATCTGGGGGATTTGTCCCAGGAGTACAGTCTCGGTAGATAGCTTTTTAAAGAAAGAGAAGTGGCGTAAATAAGCCACTTATCTTTTTAAGTACTTGACATAATTGTAAATAAGGTATATAATCTATTTTAACAGTGCGGAAGGAAAAAGAGCTCTTTGACAACAGAAAGTTCTGGGCGGAGTGAGGAATCTCGGATCGTTTCGGGGTTTCTCACTCCGCCTGGAATATCAGGCAGAAATTTCGGCATTTTGCCATCAACAGTCTTACCTACGGAGGTCTCACCATGAACACGAAGCTTATCAGCCTGCTCCTTCCCGTCATTTCTCTTTTGTTGGGAGGTTGTGGCGGATTGGGAACCCATCCAGATGGGTACGTGGTCGACCAGACCGGGAGGGCTCATCCGTACATCATCCCGCCGGGAAGAACGGCGGGCGAGCAACTCACCTGGCTCGAGCGGGAAGAGTATCAGAAGTGCGGACCGAATGCGGTTCGCACGGACACGATCGCTGGTGTCGCAGTTGGTGCCACTCTCGGTGCAGTCCTCGCTGGCAGAGGTTCTCGGGCTATCGGAGCAGTGCTCGGCGGCGTTGGCGGCGGCGCATTGTCGTCCATGAGTGTTGGGCAATACTGCAGCATGCTCCGGACCACCCGTGGTCTGGTCATGCAGCAGATTGAGGACAATAAACCAAAATCAGCTTGTGTGCACCGGCAGGGTGAACGAAACGGCAAGCAGTACACTGCTACCGACTGCGCATCAAGCTCCGGGCCTCGACCCGGATTCCAGAACTACCCTCGCTAAGAAAGAGGGTGTCGCCACAAGAACGGCCAGGGAAGAATCTTTTCCCTCGGCCGTTTTTTCATTTCCCGGCAGGGCAGGCGAGAGAGACTGAGATTGAATAAATGAAAATTGTAACATGTAAGAGCTTGTGCATGTAGTATATTTCTCCTTGCCTTGGTTATGCTTCTCTAGTACACTTCATTTTGGAATACAAAAATATTTTTCTATGAAAAACACGAAAATTGTCGCGACTATCGGACCAGCCTCAGAGGACAAAGAGATGTTGCGTCGGATGATTGAAGCGGGCATGAATGTTGCCCGACTCAATTTTTCACACGGTGAATACGCTTGGTTTGAAACCATTATCAGCCGCTTGCGTGAACTTTCTGAAGAGCTCCAGGTACCGATTGCCATTCTGGCTGATATGCAGGGACCGCGTATTCGCGTGGAAGTTGATCGAGAAATTACTCTCAAAAAAGGCGAGCGTATTCATGTTTCCGATATTTCTCATCGAGAAACTTTTTCCAAATCAAGGTCCAAACAGCCTATCTGCTATCTCGATGTACCCAAGATGGCGAATAAGCTTTCAACGGGGGATATGATTCTGATTGAGGATGGGCTCATCGCGCTTCAGGTGGTCGCCAAGCACGGGACACATGCTGTGGAAGCAGCAACACTCAGCGATTGTCATATTAAGAATCGCAAGGGAGTGATTCTGCCAGACACGCCAATCGATCTCCCGATTCTTTCAAAGAAGGATTTGCGAGATCTTGCTTTTGTCCTCAAAGAAGGAGTGGACTATGTCGGATTGTCATTTGTCGGATCAGCCGAAGATATTCATACCGCACGCGAAGAAATGCGCCGCATGGTGGGTGAGGGAGTGGAATTGCCGAAGATTATTGCTAAAATTGAACGCAAAACAGCACTGAAACACCTGAAGTCTATCTTGAAAACGACGGACGCAGTCATGGTGGCACGCGGCGATCTCGGTATCGAGATGCCGACTTCCGAAGTGGTGTTGTTTCAGAAAGAGATTATTCGCGAGAGTTTGCGAGCCATGAAGCCAGTCATTGTGGCGACGCAGATGATGAAGTCGATGACGGAGAATATTCGCCCGACGCGCGCTGAGGTGAGTGATGTCTCGAACGCGGTCATTGATCATACTGATGCGGTGATGCTTTCGGAAGAATCAGCCATGGGTAAGTATCCGGTTGAGACGATAGCCATGATGGCGGAAATTATTGAGAAGACCGAAGAGTCGCCATTCAATGATATTTATCAGGAGCTGGATGTGAACATGAAGAATGAGTACGCGGCCGTCATTCGGAGCGCGTATCAGCTTGCCAAGAGTTTTAATGCTCGCGCCATTCTTCTGCTCTCGATGAGCGGGTTGACCGCGCGCCTGATTTCACATTTTCGTCCGGAAACAGAAATCCTTGTCGCGACGGACAGCAAGAAAACCTGGTATGAATTGGCGCTCGTTTGGGGAATACAGCCGTTTAACTTTGAGGGAGATCCAGATCGTGACCACTATATCGATCGGATGATAACCGAAGCCAAAAAAACGGGTCAATTGGCATCAGGAGATGATACGGTCGTCTTTCTTGGGAAGACACCCGATCGCCGGACCATTGACCGCAGCAATCACCGGCACTTCCAGCGCGGCAAACTGGCCCGGATGGGCGAGCGGGTGCTCGAGCT
>CAYOHD010000092.1:0-3854 GCA_964403705.1 uncultured Bdellovibrionales bacterium
GCTTCGGGACAAGCCGGCCGCCTCCGGGCGGCCGTTGCTTTTGGGAAGCCGCGCTACCCCGCCCGGCGCACGGCCGCCTCGATCGCGGCGACGTCGATCTTCTTCATGCTCATCATCGCCTCGAAGGCGTTCTTGGCGGCAGCGCCGCCGGCGGCCATGGCGTCGGTGAGCACTTTCGGCGTGATCTGCCAGTTGACGCCCCACTTGTCCCTGCACCAGCCGCAGGCGCTTTCCGCCCCGCCATTGCCGACGATGGCGTTCCAGTAACGATCTGTCTCGGCCTGGTCCTGCGTCGATATTTGGAAGGAGAAGGCCTCCGTGTGGCGAAACATCGGGCCGCCGTTCAGGCCCACGCAAGGCACGCCGACCACCGTGAATTCGACGGTGATGACCTGGCCTTTCTTGCCATAGTCCTTCTTGTAAGCAGCGGCCAATGCGGCCTCGACCACTTCCAGTACTCGTTCTTTCGATAAACCCTTCTCATCGGCAATCTGCATCACCGCGCTCCCGAATTCCCCCAAACGTCCAGAGAGGCTTTCGCCTGATTCTGCCCCATCAATTACTTTGTGTGCTGTCATAAGGTTTGCATCTTAATTTACTTGACTTATAAATAACATCTCCGTTTCTTTCTTATTATATACTGAAATGAAAGGATCAGGTATGGCTTTTTATAGCCATTTCAAGAAAAAAAGCCCGCTTTCGCGAACCTTCACCTTCTCTTCACCTCACTCCCACAGTATAGCAAAAATAACTCCTCTCGTCAATATACTCTCCGCGTATTTCCATCCCATTCAGGAATATTGGCGGCGGCACGCTCCACGAGACTGGCTCTCCGGAGTAAATGCCGATGGGTCGGTGGTACTATCGCAAAGTGTGGCGAGTCATCCAAATCAGCCGCAAGACCAAAAAGGTTCTCCTCGCTCGTCATCCACTCATGATCATATGACTCAAGAGAGAATGGTCGGGAAAAACTTAACATAGTCTTGTCCCCATTCTTAACAAGAAAATATTCATGGAAATACGAAAGAGCAAGCTCTCGAACCGTTTTATATACAGGATCACGATAACGCAGCACCGCATGATTCGTCTTGCTTAATGCTCCCCAATAACCATTTTTTCGAAACAGTGCCACTACGTGTTCTTGATCGGTTTTCTTGGTTTTTAGATCGAGTAAGAGCGGTTTCTCACCCTGCACATATAAGGCGAGCGCTGCCACAAGCGCGCCCTCGATACAGTGAGCTCGGTTCTCACGCATCACCCAACGTGGTGAATGACATGTATCTCCGTTTTCTTCCATATTCATCGGAAGCGCGTCTAAAAAATCCTGAATTTTCCCTGGATTCGAAAGTTTTTTCAAGAAAGCTTCCTCCTGCTTCGTTAAATTAAACATACACCAAACAGTGCAAATCAGTCAGAACATGTGCCACTTCTCTTCTCACACAACTCAACAAAATCTCATGCTCGTATTTACGCGATACATCCAATGAAAGATAATATTCCTTTAGACTTTCTCTTTCTGCACGAACTGCTGCAAATCATGAAATGAACTCATGAGTTGCGCAGGGAAAATAATAGTCGAGTTTTTTTCAATACTAATCTCCGCCATGGTCTGAAGGTTTCTCAATTGAAGAGCAATCGGGTGAGCTGCTATCACATCAGCGGCTTCGGCCAGTTTCTGGCTCGAGGCAAATTCTCCCTCCGCAGCAATAATCTTGGCCCGTTTCTCCCGTTCTGCTTCCGCCTGTTTTGCCATCGCGCGCTGCATATTTTCAGGAAGCTCGATATCCTTGATTTCCACCACGGAAACAACTACTCCCCATGGCTCTGTCCGCTCATCCAGAACCACTCGAATCTCCTTATTGATCGCATCTCGTTCCGAGAGAATCTCGTCCAATTGGAATCGCCCGACAATATTACGAATCGTTGTTTGAGAAATCTGATTAATGGCTACCTGTACGTTTTCAATTGCCACAATACTTTTCACTGCATCCACTACTTGATAGTAGGCAACCGCGGAAATATCTACTGAGATATTATCCTTCGTGATAATTTTTTGTGGCGGAACCGGAAGCGTGATCGTACGCATGTCTACTTTGGTCACCATATCAATGCCGAATGGCACCACGATATTCAATCCTGGAGTTTTTGTCCCTACAAATTTTCCCAAACGAAATACTACTCCCACTTCATACTGCTGTACAATACGCAATCCTGAAAGAAGAACCACTATGGCTGCTAGGATAACAATCTCCATACCATTTCTTTTGAAAATTAAATTTTCTACTCACAGGCATATACTAAGTCATTTCTGATTTTTTTCAAAGAAAACCGCCCCGAGGAAACATCACGGAGCGGAATCTTTTATCACTCAACCAAAATACTTTTTTACAGCCCAGGAATACCCTTCGGCATACTCACCTCTGGCGCCTTACCGGGTACCATTTTTACTGTGGCATCCTCAGTTTTTACGTCGAGATTTCCTCCATCCATTTTGACTGCAGCACCATCGGTCATTACATCAAGCTTCCCATCAGCACCAATATTCACGACTGCCCCGGATGTTACAACATCCAATGTCCCTTGCTTCAGGATAACACTGAAATCATTCGCACTATCAATAGAAATATATCCACCTCCGCCCTGTACGGAAATGTTTTTCAATTCCGCCTCCGCAGCTCCTTGTACATCAAATCCAATCACATCGACTCTTGCCTTTGATGCCTTGATCCGTTGCGCTGAAGCAATCGGATTTCCACCACATGTTTCCTGCCCATCACTTACCAAGATGATGCGATTATCCTCACCAGGGTGAGTGGCTAAGATGGTACCCGCCTTATCAAGGGCCTTAGTAATCGGCGTCCAACCCTTCGCTGGAATTGCATTAACCTTCTCTTTGATAACAGAGTTGTTTACGGGACCAAGATAGTATTTTTCTTCAATGGTATCGCAAGAGACTGGCTTATCTGTGGTACTGTTGCTTCCAACATGACCATAGGCCAACAAACTCAAATTAACATCCGAACCAAGAGTATCGACATATGAATTCACTGAACGCTTGGCAAGATCAATTTTCTTGTCCCCGTTCAAAGGCTCATTCATGCTTCCAGAGGCGTCGAAAATAACCACCACATTTTTCTTCATTTTCTTGGTTGGAGCCATCCCCTCAGTCGCTTCCATTTCTCCTCCTCCAATATTGACCTGTCCATCCCCTGTTTTCACGGCCACGTTACCAATCCCGACAGCTACTTCAGTCTCTCCAGTTTTGACATCCGTAACTGAAGTGCCAAATGGAGATGAACATCCGCTCAATACCAAGACCGACGCAACCACAAAACTTGTAACTATTCCCTGTTTCATAAATTCGCTCTTATTATTACTTTAATAAAATTTTCTCACTCGAAAAAACTCGCTAACATTTTATAGTATATCATAACAAAATACGATAATATTCATCGATTATTCAACTCCCTGATCATCAAGCTGACCAAAATACATACTCACATCACTAATCCACTTTTTCACACTTTCGCGACTATGTCCCTCACACGAAAAACCGCATTTCCAAAGAATCATTTTTTCTGGAGTATTCAGTTTTTCTGAATACACAAGTTTTTCTATTCGTTTTGACACCGTATCAACAGCTTCCTTTCGGCTGTTAAAACAAGTATGTCCTCCAGTACCCATCAATCGCCGCACACCCCGGTATCCCCAATAATTGAAGCAATCTTGACCATCGAGTACCGGCACGCGCTTGCCCCAATTACTTTCTTTTTTAGCGATGCCAACCAGGAAAGCAGCAACTGTCCGATCTTTTTCAAAAATATACGGGAGCATTTCTTCGATAGGATGTCCTT
>CAYOHD010000093.1:0-3808 GCA_964403705.1 uncultured Bdellovibrionales bacterium
GGACGGCCCTTCTTTTTTTGTGAATCTTGATGCTGGAGATGAATTCTCTTCTTATTTTTAGTACATAATGACTGAAATCGGTTGGAGACGGGCGACCGGTTTGACGATACCGTTTTCTCGCACGCTCGCGATGACATCGTCGGCGCGTTTGTAGTGAGCGGAATCCTGCTCAATTACCTTGGAAGAACGACCATTATAGAGCGCGACGCCTTTTTCTTTCAATTTTTGGTCAAGCTCAGTCTTATTGGTGGGAATATGACTCTCTGTTTTTTGGGCTGATTTGCCGGCACCGTGATTGCAGGAGAAAAAACTAGAAGTATTGTCGTCGGTACCTACGCAGAGGTATGCTTCGGTTGACATGGAAGTTGGAATAAAGGCTGGCTCACCGGTCTCGCAAAATACAGGATGATCCTGCATGCGAGCGGGACCATAGGCACGACTGGTGCCATTGCGATGCACCCAGACTTTTTGTCCGATATGTTCTTCTTGAGAGACGAGGATATGCGGCATATCATAGAGGAGCTCGAATCCGGGGTCACGCCCGAGAACGCGTTCAATGGTCTTGGCTACATTGTGAGTGATGACAGCTCGGTTGGCGTGCGCAAAGTTGGAACATGCCTGGCGGGCGGCCATATAGAGTTTGCCATCCTTCCCATTACCGTCAAAAGTAATGAGAGGTTCTTTTTTTCCGAAATCAGATGCGCGAATTTTGGTAGCGATTGATCGCACTGTTTGTTTGAAAGGAGTACTCCAGAAGAAGCGGCCGATATTCATGAGGACAGCAGTGGAGAGATGCTCTCGTTTTTTGGCGGTATACATGTACATGGTGTATTGACCGAGTATACCTGAGCCACAGTGCACCATGAAGAGGTAGTCGCCGTTTTTCACACCGAGTTTTTTGGCGGTGTCTTTATCTTCGATGCCGGTCACTTTCATGAGATCAAGAAAGTGGTTTCCTGCTGCGCCAAGAATTCCAGAACGAAATTGAGCGAAAAAAAGAAAGAGTGGCGGGAGAATATGGAGGATATCCCGGAAAGAAGGTTCGTTTGGGAAAAAATTGCCTCGATCGAGAGAGTTTTCGGCCTCGTATTTGGTTTTGATGCCAAGGTGTTCGACGAGTGGCGCGATGCCACGGCGACAGATATCAACTACGACACGGAAGGGAAGATAGGTTCCGATATACGCTTTGGTAGGAACAACTGGCACGAGAGCTTCAAAGAGTCGGTGAAGCTCTTTGGATGTGATATTGTTTTCGTTCAAATTGGTCCGGACGAGGCGCATGCCACAGGCAGGATCGCTGTCATTGAGTTGAGGGAGAATACGGTGTTCGGACGCGATGGTGGTTCCGGTAGCGTTTTTGCGACCAGGCTTCGAATGTACATCAGCCATAGCGGCGATGTGGTCGAAGAGTCCGTCATTGGAAGCCACGCTTTCGAGTTGTGCGATGGTTGCTTCGTTGGGGAGAAGTGTGTCTTGGACGTGAAATACAACCGGCACCCTCATTTTTTCGGTGCGGAGTTCGCTTCGATATTCGGATATTTTTTTGAGAGAGTTGTTAAACATATCTGATAGAGCGATGTAATTAAGATGCTACAGGAGAGACACGAATAACTCAGAGTGAGTCGTAGAGTTGCTCGTATTCTTTGACGGTGTTTCGGAGGTCAAAAGAGTTCTCAACGAAGGCGCGGGCATTTTGGCCAAGCCGAGTTCGCTCAGTTGGATTGGATTGTAGTAAGGTGATGGTCTGAGTCAAAGCTTCCATATCACCGCGAGGAATCGTAGCACAGATATCAGGATTTGCGAACTCCTTGAAGAGCGGGAGATCGGAGAGAATGACGGGTTTTCCGCAAGCATAGGCCTCGATAATGACGAGCGGAACATCGAATTTTCCACGCATGTCATTGACGGGGAATACGATGACGTCTGCGAGATTATAGAGTTTTGGCATATCCGCGTAGGTATCAGTGAAGCGGATATGGTGGAGAATGCCGGCTGTTTGGAAACGCTCGGTGATCTCGATTTTTTTGAGGCGATCATCCTCGTGCTTTTTGACGCGACAGGCAAAAACGAACTTCATGTTGGAGTTTGGATGAGTAGAGAAATACTCAATGAGCCAACTGGTGAGCATATCTGTCGCTCCAAGACGCGCATATTCACCGTTGTAGGTGACGATGAAGTCCTCGGGAGTTAAATCGAAGTATTGGAGTGTCTCAGCATTTTTTGGGGCTGGCTGATAAAGTGAGAGATCGACTCCTGGGTAGATGCGACTGACATGGTTCATGCCAATATTTTGAAGGAGTTTTTTTGAGTAATCAGAGTAGACCACGATGCGGTCAGCAAAGAGGAGTTGTTTCCACTGTTTTGGTCCATAGAGGTCTTCTCGAAGCGTGGCAATGGTTTGAATCGTTTTTCCGTGAGTTGGTCGACTGAAGAAGTTAATGAGAGAAGTGTTTTTTCGGGTTGGAGTGAAGAGATAGTGAGTGATATCGAATTTGCTTCGTAAGTTTCGCAACGAGGCAAGCAAACGGAGTTTCTCTCCGAAATCGAGCTCATTTTTGGTATAGCAAGGAATCTGGGTGATATTGGCTGGGAGATCGGGCAGCCAGGTCGGCGTGGTGAGGATGCTCACGTGGTGCTTACTGATCGACTTCGCGAGAAAGTAGGCGAAATTTTTAGAGGCTTCATCCCAGGGAGGGACGAGCGGGCGAGTGGCGAGAAGAATTTGTTTCATATGGGTTGCATACAAAGAAGAGATATAAGAATCGGCGAGGAAACAGGGATACCACTATCATACAAGAAGCTTGGATTTCGGTCACTGATTCTCGATAGATTCTCTTTACAGAAAGCAGGAATCCTGTCAGAATAAATCGATTTCTCTGTATCTCGTATACTGGGATAGGAAGAAAGAGAAACCTCTTCTTAATTTATATATACAATTCATTATGTCACTCAAAGTCGGAATTGTCGGATTGCCCAATGTCGGAAAATCAACCTTGTTCAAGGCGTTGACGAGAAAGCCCGTTGATATTAATAATTACCCTTTTTGTACCATCGAGCCCAATATCGGTATCGTGGAGGTTCCGGATGAGCGACTCGAGAAACTGGCCACATTGTCGGGGAGTAAGAAAATTATTCCGGCTGTGATTGAATTTGTGGATATCGCGGGACTGGTGAAAGGGGCAAGCGAGGGAGCAGGACTGGGCAATAAATTTCTTGCTAATATCCGTGAAGTCGATGCTATCGTGGAAGTCGTTCGGGCATTTGAGAACACGGATATTATTCACGTGCATAATCGTGTCGAACCGGAGGACGATATTGCCATTATTAATACCGAGTTAATTCTGGCTGATCTTGAAACGCTTTCGAAACGTAAAATCAAGACGGCTAAGGAAGCACGTGGTGGGGATAAGGACGCGCCGATTGAGCTTGCGCTTATTGAGCGTTTGGAGCGAGAATTGTCGGAGGGTATTTTGGCGCACCAGATTTTGCTTTCACTGACAGATGAGAAAGAGCGGAAAATCTTGCGCGGTCTGCAGTTGTTGACTGCCAAACCTTTCTTGTATGTCTATAATATTTCAGATACCCATCAGGCGCTCACTCCGGCGCTGGAGGAGCGGCCACACGTCAAGCTGGATATTAAAATTGAGGAAGAATTACTGGATATGACTTCTGAAGAGATGGCTGAGATGGAAATCACATCCTATATCGGTGATTTGGCTCGTCAGGCTTATGTATTACTCGGATTGATGACCTATTTCACTACTGGTCCCGAGGAAACGCGCGCCTGGACGGTGAAACAAGGTTCAAC
>CAYOHD010000094.1:0-3801 GCA_964403705.1 uncultured Bdellovibrionales bacterium
CCACTGAAAACGAGGGTGTGACGATTGATTGGAGTAAGCCGTTTGCTCGTGTTGATTATTTTGAAGAATTTCAGAAAGAAACGGGCATCGATCTCTCGGGAGATGTTTCAGTTGAGATATTGCGTGCCAAAGCTGATGAACTGGGTATTCAGTATGAACGGGCGGCGGGAGAAGGTCGTCTCATTGATACTCTTTACAAGAAAACGGTGCGCAAGCGACTCATTCAGCCGTGCTTCTTGATGGGACATCCGCTTTTGGTCTCTCCTCTTTCAAAAGTTGATCCCGAAAATCCGAGGCGCGCTCTGCGTTTTCAGCCGATTGCCGCGGCGAGTGAACTTGGGAATGGCTTCGCGGAACTTAATGACCCCGCCGATCAGCAGAAACGTTTTGAAGATCAGATGCAGCTTCGTGCGGCAGGTGATACTGAGGGCATGATGCTTGACGAAGATTTTCTTGAAGCTCTCGAGTACGGTATGCCTCCAGCCTGTGGATTCGGAATGAGTGAGCGTTTGTTTGCAATTTTATTGAATCGTTCCGTCCGAGAAACAGTCATTTTTCCACCTACTCGATCGGTAGCCAAGTCAGAAATCAGATGACTCTATGACATACCAGAAGTATAATGTTGCTCTGATTCCGTCTGAAGTAGTCGGTATCCATGCGATAGAGATGAGTCAAATGTTCGAGGGAAACGGGGGGATGTTTACGCTTGATAGTGCGCATACCTATCCACATGTCTCGCTCTACCATGTACCACTTGATCCCGAAAAAGAAGAGGAAGTCATACAAGTGCTTCGGGAAACTCTTGCTGGTATTCAGCCGATGCCGCTCAAGCAGAGCGAGTATCGCTCAACCAGTCGTGGCTTCGTGAATGTGGGGTACGAAAAAAACGAATCTTTGATGAATTTGCATCGAGCCGTCCTTCAGTCACTTGAGCCTTTTTGGGCGAGGGAAATCGGAGAGGAAGAAAAGAATGAAGAACGATCTCCAGAGCAACAAGCGAATATGAGTCGATATGGCTGGCACGCGGCGGATACTCTCTTTGATCCGCACCTGACTTTTTCTCGATTAGAAGAACCCAATCCAGAGAGAGTGACCGAGATGAAGCCTCAGAATTTTTCTTTTGTCTCGGATCTTGTTGGGTTGTTTGAGCTCGGAGAGCATGGAACTTGCACTCGCTGTCTGGCAATTTTTGAATTACAGAAAAAATAAATCATACACCTATGGATATGCTTTCAGTGAATTATGGAGCAATTGGTGTCGGAGCAATGTTGTCTCTGGCACTCGGAGCATTGTGGTTTGGTCCTTTGTTTGGGAAGCAGTGGCTGAAATTGAGTGGCGCCACTGCTACTGATAGAGAGGCGAGGAAAAAAATGCAGCAGTCAGCTGGTCCGCTGTATGGTATTCAGTTTATACTCACGCTTTTTCAGGTCACGGTTTTGGCACATCTCGTGGCAGACACAACACGTGTAGGGGGATTAGAACGCGCACTTTGGATTTGGGGCGCGTTTGTTATTCCAACTTTGGCCGGCACAATTATGTGGACTAATGAATCTGGAAAGCAGAAACAAGCACGTTTTTTGCTTCAGGGAGGATATCAGTTGATGATGTTTGTTATCTATGGGCTTTTATTACAATTTTGGCAATAAACTGAGGAGAGTCTCCGCTTTCTTATCAGATAGTACATGCTGCGATGCCGCATATTCATACCAAACCAGGGGAAATCGATCGGACGGCCAGTGTTTTTATCGTACACGTACCAAGTAAACAAGTGCTGCTTCGGCTGCATGAAAAATATCAGATTTTACTTCCGCCAGGAGGACATATTGAAAATTATCAGACGGCTCCTGAAGCAGCACAAGTGGAAGCCAAAGAAGAAGTGGGTTTGGATATTCATCTCTGGACTGGGAATCAATTGTTTGCGTATGCGCATGAGGGATATGCCGATATTCTTCCTCCGATAGGAATGAATGTGCATTTTATTTCTCCGGAACACCGTCATGAAGATCACGTCTATTTCGCGACGACGGAAAGTATGAATATTGTTGAGCCTACAGGGAGGGAAAAAAGCGGCGGATGTTTCTGGCTCACAAAAGCAGACCTTTTGATGCATACCGGTCTTGAAGAACGGGTAAGACAGTATGCCTTGAAGGCCCTTGAGATTCTGGCTCCCTGAGAAACTCATGACGCACGAGATGGGTGTGTAGCATGGGTTGGCAAGATTTTTTTTGACTACTTCCTCGTAGATTTTTCACAAGAGCAGGCTGTTTTCTGGTGGCAGAGGATGTATTTGACGTGTTTCCAAAAAACTCTTAGACTGTGTAGAGAGTAGTGTAAGTTAGGTAAACACGGAAAAAACTATGGAAATTTTAACGCAAAAGCAAAAGATTGTGCTGCAGGCAATTAAGCAGTTTTTCGCCGAGCATGGTCAGATGCCGACCGTGCGTGAAATCAAGGAAGAGAGTTCTCGCTTGGGTTTGCACCTAAAGAGCGTACGGAGTTTTTTTCTCTACCTGAATGCGTTAGAAGAGAAGGGGTATATTGAGCGGACGTCGGAGGATCGGGGAATTTTGCTCAAGGGAGTAACGAGCGATAATTTTGTTCAGGTACCGGTTTTTGGTTCGGCGAGCGCTGGGGCGGCAGCGATGTTTGCTGATCAATATGTTGAGGGGTATCTTCGAGTATCCAAGCGCTTAGTGAAAGATCGGGATATTTTTGCGGTGCAGGTGAATGGGACTTCCATGAATAAAGCAGTGGTGAATAGCAAAACGATTGAGAGTGGTGATTTTGTGCTTGTGGATGGCGGGGTGAAAGAATATAAAAATAATGATCGTGTTTTAGTCGTTATTGATGGACTTGCCACAGTAAAGACCTATCGAACAGTGGACGGCAAGACTATTGCGCTGATACCAGAGTCAACTGATAAGAAACATCAGCCGATTTTTCTGACCGATGAGGACAATTTTGTTATCAATGGTCTGGTAGTCAATGTTCTCAAGTTACCAAAATAATGACTATCGTGGCATCGCTACTACATCTTATCAAGAAGAGAATCGAAAAAAATCAGATTAAGACTGCTCATATATGGCGACAGCACAATCGACTATTGAGTATATTGAAGATCAGTTAACGGGTATTCCCGACATTCATTCACGCAAGATGTTTGGTGAGTATGCTCTGTACTGTGGTGATAAGATCGTAGCACTTGTGTGTGATAATACACTTTTTGTTAAAATCACTGGGCCGGGTCGTGAATGGGTGGGTGAGCGATATGTAGAAGGAATCGCCTACCCTGGTGCTCGTCCATCAATATGCATTGATGAAGATATGATTGAAGATCGAGAGTGGCTTGAGCAACTGATCCGTATTACTGAGGCAGCTCTTCCGGTTCCGAAGCCAAAGAAACGACTGGTTTAAAAGGAATGACTCGTTTTGATCTCTCAGTCGTTCTCTCGGATAAGGAATCGGAGGACTGGATCTCGGATCATCGCTCGGTATAACTAGTGTCGACCTTATGCTTATGGGAGGATGATAGACGAGACTATTCGTGAGACCCGGGAGTAAGAGACTACTTTTTCCGGGTCTTTTACTTCGTTACTCCAAAACCATCATTATTTTCCCAATCAAAATTTCTGATTTCATCTGCGAATGGGAGTACGAAACTTGACGGAATTGGTTTCTGGGTGTGGAATGAATTTGAGTAGTCGTATTCCGCGATTACTTCAACGGTTCAAGGAGAACGAAGATGCTGAAGTTGGTATTATTGATGTTTCTTCTTTCTCTGTGGGTAATATGGTGTGTAGA
>CAYOHD010000095.1:0-3792 GCA_964403705.1 uncultured Bdellovibrionales bacterium
AGCTTCCCTTTCTGTGAACCCACTGTAATAGTGACTAACCCACCCTCGCGACTGTATCGTAACGCATTCGAGACAAGATTCTCAATGGCCTCAAACATATGCCCACGCGTAACTCGAACAGGAGGCAGTGGTTTCTCAGGCATCGTAAATGTGAGAGTCATTCCTCGTTGTTTTGCCTCTCCAGAAAGGGTCGTGACCACCTCCTGTATCACTTCGGTCATATCCACAAGAACACTCTCCTCATTCACCTTCCCCTGATCAATACGAGACACGTCCAGCAAACTATTAATGAGAGCCAAAAGACGGTTGCTATTATCATACAACTCCTGGATAGCTTCCTGTGCTCCCACCGGAAGTTCCCCGAAGTCTCCATTTCGCAAGAGTTCCATACTCCAACGCATACTCCCAATCGGGGTACGCAATTGATGGGCCGCAACTGAGAGAAAGCGGTCCTTCATTTGTTCCAACGCATATTTTTCTGTAATATCCTGAAAAATAACAATAACTCCGAGGAAGGCCTTATGATCATCAAAAATTGGCGCGGCCGTTCCGGTGATTGGCAATCGGACACCTTCCTTAACCACGAACATGTGATTCGGAAAAGTGACGGTCTTATGTGTCTCGAGTACCTGCTGTATAGGCATTTGTCGGTCCGACTCATCTTCATTTCCGATTTCAAAGGTAAAGTGTTCTGAAGTATGTGTTCCGATAATAGTCTCTTGTGGTTTTCCGATATAATCTGCCGCCGTCTGGTTAATAAAGATGATTTTCCGTTCAGCATCAGTAACATACACTGCTTCTCCAATAGACTGTAAGAAACGAAGAATCCCTTCGGCGCGCTCTTTCTCGGCTCGAATCTGAATATTCGCTGACTCAAGTTCACTCGCGTGACGCTCAATATCTTTCTGGTGTTTTCGCTCCTCCGTAATATCACGTTCGATGCCAACAAAAAAAGAAACTGCGCCCTGCTTATCAAGAATCGGCGAAACAGAAATATTGGCAAGATACTGAATGCCATTTTTTCGCCGATTTGTCACCTCCCCAAAATAAGGCTTCTTCTCTTGCTTAATAGTGTACCAAAACGCCTCATAAAACTCACTCGACATCTGCCTTCCCCACAAAGCAGGGGTCTTCCCTTTCATTTCTTCAAGAGAAAAACCAGTCATCATCTCAGCTGATTTATTGGCATACAAAATTGTCCCATCAGCATCAGTAATGACGATGTGGTTGAAACTGCTTTCCACTGCCAATTTAAACTTGTTGAGTTCTTCTCTCTGAAGACGCAGCTCTTTCTCTGACTCCTGGATATCTTCAAGAATATTAATAACCGCCCGTTTATTCCGCTCGAGGAAACGATTCCGCTCCTCAAGCAAAGCCAACAACTCCTCTTCACGCGAAAGGGGTTCCAAAAAATCGATGTTCGCATTTTGAAAATCAGCCTGAGCCGGTACCAAGTCATCGATACTCAAATTCAGGTCCTGAGAGGATGCGTGTGTTTCGGTCATAATTACTCTGATGAAGTGTTCTTCAGCCGCTTCAATTCTTCTTTCAGCTCGAGCATTTTTTCTTCTCGTGCCATAAAAACATCATTCATTTCTTCGATATCTCGCGTAAACGCCTTTGACTGAATCTGAATTTCCTTTTCCTTATAAATATCAACTACCACACCGAGATATCCAATCAGTTTACCTGCCGACGTAATATGAGGAACGGCTGATTCAGACACCCAAACATACCCGCCCGCCTGTTTCTGCACGCGATATTCCAAACGGAAAGCCCTCTGTGCTGATCGAGCTTCTTCAATGAGCGCTTTTCTCATACCAAGGTCTTCAAGATACACGCATTCTCCCCAATTGTTTTTTCCAGCAACCTGGGAGACGAATTCTTTCGCGCTCTTATTCAAGTAGATATACTCTCCCTCTTCATTTGTCATCCAAATCATCACCGGAGCCAGATTCGCAATCACGTCAAAACGCGACTCGCTCTGTAACGTGCGATCCATCAAAGATTGAAGCGATCCCAACATCTTATTAATATCCTCCCCTAAAGAAGCGAATTCATCTGATCCTTCGACGTTCACTCGGGCAGTTATGTCCTTTGAGTCCGTCACTCGCCTTACTTCCTTCTCGAGACGCAGTAATTTCTTGAGCACGAGCCATTCCGTCAGCAAAAAAACAACCACTACAAAGCAAACTGATGAAATGACGCCTGTTTTTCCGAAGAGAAAAGATGCTTTCAAGCCACGGGTAATAATATGCCCATCATATTGAAGCATGGCGATCAACGTAGGTTCTCCAAAAATATTTGGAAAATATCTGGCGACAGAGACTTTCTGTTGATTGTCAACTGAAACCACTCCCCCTTGCTCTTGCGACAAGGATGGCAATAACTTGTTCTGTGCTGAACCCGCTGCTAAGACAGATTCTACTGACTGAATCGAAAACTCCACACGTGAAATTGCTCCGACTGCATCAAAATAATCCTGATGGAGTTGTCGTCCGAAATAGAGTGTTCCGCGCGGCTCACCAGAACCATTACTTCTCACAATAGGACGCGCTGCAAGCAGAAACACATTCCCATCAAGAGAGAGTAATCCAGAAAATGACTCATTCTGTTTCCAGAAGTGCTCTTCTTCACGAAGATACTTACTCGGTAATTCAGCAGACTGATTTTTCTTATCCAGTGCGGGCACTTGCTTCTCGAAAACAATATTACCTTCGGTATCCAAAAAAAGCAGGAAGTCTATTCCAAGCGGTTGAAATGTCTCATCATTCAAATTTGAATCAATGTACGCTTGATTCTGGTCCTGCATAAATGCATAGCTATCATCCCACTGGGACCAATCCCGAAGTTTCATCGCGAAAGATTCAATATCGCGATTCAAAATACCGAATGAAGTAGCTATCTGAGCATGAGCATCATCATGCTGAGCAGCGGTAAATTCACGGTTCAGATTGACATAAATAATCCAAAACGAAACCCCGAGTAAAACCAGAAGGGTACCACTCACAACCAAGAAGACTTTTGCTCGCAATCTCATATTCATCAGCCGATTCCTCCAAAGGAATACATATTACACCTATTTTACTTTCCAATGATGACTACTACCGAAGCCCCGATTGTTTCTTTGTCATTCTCTTTGGCCTCCTGACTTGTCGCTCCCGGGTATCGCTTCAGGAGTACCTTCTTTACCTCATTAGCAACAGCTTCTTTTTGAGGAGCAAAATAAAGAGTCACCCCGGCGTAATCCTTCTGAGTATTCCCAGACGACACCTTGTTGTATCCCTCTTTTTTCAATACAGCAACTACTTCTCCGGCACTCCCCTTGGCTCCACCACCGTTCAAGACAAGAATAGACTCTTGTTTAACATCAAAGACTTCTTCTACCGGTTGTTCTTCTGGTGTGTCCGAAACTAACGGAGCGGCTATCTGCTCATCACTTAACTGCAACGATTCCTGTGAGAGACTACTGATAGAAGTCTTTTCTTGCTGTGACAAAAGATACACTCGCGTATAGCTCCACCAGCCGATGGCCCCCAATAGAGCACAGATAATTGCGAGAAAAACAATCAGGAGGGATGTCCCATACCAACTCTCTCGGGAAGACTTTCGAGAAGACTCTTTATCCGGCGCTTTCTCTTCTTGATGTGTTACTTCTGATACAATTTCGTTATCTTCCATAATACCCTTTTATTTTTTGTCCATACACACAAACTCCTCTGTTTAGTATATCACGTCATCGCAAAAAAAGAATGACGTTTTGCGCGTCATTCTTCTCTCAAATACTCCCTC
>CAYOHD010000096.1:0-3732 GCA_964403705.1 uncultured Bdellovibrionales bacterium
GATCTGAACCGTTTGGTGCCGGCAGGATGCCGGCGCTCCCAGGAAATATTTATCTGAAATGCTATAGAAATTTTTGTCTGATGAATTGCAGGAAGTGAATAACGAATCGTACCCAGAAAAAACAAAAAGTAACTGCAAAAATAACAGTAATCTTAGAAAAGCATCTTCTCAAGAAAAAGTCAAGAAGGAGATGCAAGATTGATAAAGAGTAGAAAAAAAATCAGCGAATCAATTCTTTCTTCCCATCACATGTATCAAGCGCCCAAAGACCTCGATGATTTTCTCGAGCGTTTTTTTCTGCCTCCAAAAATAATTCCTTCCGACTCACATCCGGGGTATAGGCCGAAGCGTATGCATACCCTTCACGAACGAGCACCTCATTGACAAAAGTTCCATCCTCTAAATACACAAAACGAAGGAGGCGTCCATATTTATCGGTCTCCGATATATCCTTCTCTAACCGGACCGATCTCCCCTTCACTAAATTCGCATTGAAAGAGGAAGCTTCTTTACCAAAACACTCCACCTTGCGACGCAGATCAACTGTTTCGGGTGTATTGATACCTATATAACGCACCTTCCGACCATCTTCTAATTCAATGGTATCACCATCCACCACGCGGGCTACCCGATACACTTCTTGTCCTTCAAAATTTTCTCCTCGATTCTGCATGAGAGGAAAACGCAATTGAATTTCAGGGAGCATCAACACGAACGCGACAAGAAACAGCGTATTCGCTATACCCAACATGATTGCCCGTTTCCGAGAAAGCATACTCAAATGATCTTATCCTTTCATCAGCTGATCATTGGTACGACGTACGATAGCCAATAATGTTTCGAATTGATCTTCTGGTGAACTCGTGTTCACTTTCTCATACCCACAAGTAAGACAGTGATGAGTAATCCGATACGAGTCACCAACTATACTGACGGCTCTCGGCTCCATCAGAGACCGACATAGTTCTGCTCGATCGCCCGGTTCTTTATCCACGTGCTGACTCCACAGACAGTACGGACAGTGATTCGTGTACCCATTCCCAACAACATCCTTTCCACAATACCCACAAGTAAAGTTTTCTTTATTCCGTATAAATACCATACTCATTTTTTCAAAAGAATCCGATTGATTGCATCCTCATCATCACAAGAATATTTCCGACTCGCGGAATAAAAATGCTTATCTCCACCATAACAACCTTCGTTGTCTCGATGCAAACGAGCCATCATCGGTAAGAGAAAACCCACTTTCTTCTCGAGGAAATATCCATGAAGTCGGCTCAGTGTTTCTTCTCGGGCCCGCTTGTCCATGCGCACGAACCGACTCATATCATCGCCAATCTTTCCGCTCCAATCAAGATGCACGAAGACATGATTCGCTTTCGTTATATATTCTGAGTGCCACAGAAGGGCCCAGCACCAATCGCCAGGATTCTTCCACCAGCGAGACAAGCAAGATCCCTCTTCGACACGACCTGATTCATCGATACCGACCCCGCCCTCAATAAAATCGAATTGCCGGAGATACCTCTCATCCTGAATATCATTTGTCTGAGCCCCAATCAAAATTTTCATACCCCGAAATTCGGCATACTCCCGCATCTCTTCAATCACCTCTGGCATACGAGAGTGGTCAAAGTCTGTCGTATCCTGATAAAAAACCTGCCCAAACAAAAATACCTGAACCCCCAAATCCATGGCTCGCTCAGTGATATATTCAAGATACCGGCGATATTCAGCACTCTCAAGTGTTGGCTTACACGTATGTTCTCCCCAAAAATTCTTACTCCCCTCTCGGCACATCTCTTTAAAATCAAACTTGCGCTTTTCCGCGGGATATTCGTAGTCTGCCTTGACATCAAGAGCCTCAGCAAGAAACATGCCATACACCGTATTCGGCTTGGTGATTTGCTGATGAATTGTATAAGCCATCTCAAAATCAGGCGGTTCCAGCCATGTCTCAAGTGCGCGATGCAAATAATAGCACTGCGATCGATTAATCATGGCTACCGAACTTCTTTCGTCTCCTCCGTATCCGTTGAGTAATCCATCCGTCACGCATCCTTTCGATTTTATCAGCTCCATCTTGGGATCTGGAGGTGGCGGTAGTATAGGCCAATGAGATTCATTTTTCTTAGCTCGTTCTCCTACTGGTTCTGGTTCGTAGACCACGGGGAGCGGCTCGTGTTCGATCATCAGCACTGGTTCTGAAACAGTATCTGATTGCTTTGTGATATGTGTATACCAAAAAAGCCAGATACTCACCAAAAGAAGCACTATTAATCCTCCCCTTTTCATCCAATGACGAATAAAAATGGTACGCTCAACTTTTTCAAAGGTTTGCAGTGGGTTTTCTCTCATAGGCACCTTCTATCATACTCCAATCAGCACTCTCCAGAAAGAATGTGCCAACCAGAGTCCCTCCTGAGCCATTCTCCGAACACGAAACTTGTCCCTCATTTTTGAATCAAACAAAAACTCTTGCGAGGTCGTTTCTGCTACTTGGAGCCAGGTAGTGAATACGGTTAGAACTTTTGAGTATAAAAATGAAGACACCGAGAGCTATGAGAAGCTCTCGGTGGTTCTATTTGATAGAATGGCGGTTGACTCCACTAGATAGAGCGGGCGGTGAATCCAGGCTGATCGACTGGAGTCACCAGGACAATGTCTCCAATCGCGCACTGACGGATGCCGGCACTTTGCCGAATGGTGACCGATGAGGAAACAGGCGGTTTGAAAGTCTGGCCCGCCCCAATCACCTCAGCCGACATATAACCACCAGGGCCACTGAGTTGAAACACGACTCGCACCCCAGCTCCTTCTCCCCACAGACGACAAACCCTGTGGTGGCCAGCGCCAGAGATGAGGTACATTGGAACCGTCGGCCGAAGAGATTGTCCGACAAAGTGCGTAGTCTTCGAAGGTTCGGACGCGGTTTGATTGCACGCTGCCAGCACCAACGCAATGAATGCAATAATGACGCGAGTCATGGCGATCTCCTTTTTAAGTTGCCGTATGTCCAAATTGGACTGAGTAGAATACTATTTTTCAATCATTTTGTCCATACTTAACTCAACTGTCTTTCAAAGTAATAAAAAATGAGACTCTAGTGAGCCTCATCTTATCTGAACTATTTAGCCAATACAATGAGGATTAGATCCATGGAAAACATCATCAAGACTACTTTTGAATAAAATGATCTTGATTTCTTGGGTTGTTTCCCTCTACTCTATCAATCATAAACTTTACAGCCTCATTCATGTTAATTGCCTTGATTTTTATTTTTGGATATTTATTATGAAACACGCGAAATATCTCATCCGCAAAGGCCTGTCCGATCATGGGAACCTTGTCAAAATCCAAGATAACAACCCTAAAATTATCCAATCCAACAAGTACCCTTCTGGCTTGCGAACGCGAAATATGAACCCCATTTCTTAGATAAAGTTTTATTTTTACCTCTGTTTTATCAAACACAAAATCACTTTCTTCGTCTATATTTGCGAATTCATCGAAAACTTCTTTCAGATGTTTCCCCGATTCAACAGATAGCTTAAAGGTAACCCTGGTCCCTTTTTTCATTTTCGATCCTTTTATTTCCTGAAGAAAAATATCTTTAATTCTATTATTTACTATAAGACGATACCCGAAGCTTTCAAGAACAAACTCCTCCCCAGCCCTGGAAGTAAAAAATATGCCTTGTCCAGAATGAAGTTCCGGCATGGTTGTTAC
>CAYOHD010000097.1:0-3674 GCA_964403705.1 uncultured Bdellovibrionales bacterium
GTATGAGCCAGATGGATTGTTTTGTGAGCGTATTTTTGGTCCTTCGAAGGACTGGGAATGTTATTGCGGTAAGTATAAGCGCATTCGGTACAATGGTATTGTCTGTGATAAGTGTGGTGTCGAAGTCACCCGCGCTATCGTTCGTCGCGAACGCATGGGGCATATCAAATTGGCTTGCCCAGTATCCCATATTTGGTTTCTTCGTGGCGTGCCATCGAAGGTTGGTTTGGTACTCGGTATATCTCCACAAGAGTTAGAGCGAGTCATCTATTTCTCGTCCTATATCATCATGGACGTGAATGAGGATCTGAAAATTCACGCTCTGGAACAGCTTGATCGTGAATACAAGACCAAGCAACGAGAAGTCAAGTCGGAGAATCGTGGTGAAAAAGGAACCGAATCCGCGCTGGATGACTTGAAGGATCAGTATCGCAGTGCCAAAGACGATATCAAAAACGTGCGACCGAATCAAATCCTCTCTGAGGTGGAGTATTTCAATCTCTCCAGCCGTTTTGGACAAATCTTTACGGCCGGTATCGGTACGGAAGCGATACGAAAAATTCTGGAAAGAATAGATATCCCCTCTGAAATCGAAAGGCTGAAGGCAGAATTGGACGCCGGTGAAATGACTGATTCCAAGAAAACGCTGCAGCGATTGAAGGTGTACCAGGGATTTGAAAAGGCCGGTCTCAAGTTTGAATGGATGCTCCCGACGGTTATCCCAGTTATTCCTCCCGATTTGCGACCAATGGTAGCTTTGGATGGTGGTCGTTTCGCGACGTCTGATTTGAACGACTTGTATCGCCGTATCATCAACCGAAATAATCGTCTGAAGAAATTGATGGCGATTGGCGCGCCTGAAGTTATTACGCGCAATGAGAAGCGCATGCTGCAGGAAGTAGTCGATGCTCTCTTTGACAATAGCGCGCGTCGTGGACAAGCCTCCACAGCTGCCTCGACTGGTCAGCGTCGGGCGCTTCGCTCACTGGCCGATGCCTTGAAAGGCAAGCAGGGACGTTTCCGCCAGAACTTGTTGGGGAAGCGCGTGGATTACTCTGGACGCTCGGTTATTGTAGTTGGTCCAAAACTCAAATTGCATCAGTGTGGTTTGCCGAAGAAAATGGCACTTGAACTTTTCAAGCCGTTCATCATTCAGAAATTGATTGAAAAAGAATTCGCGCATAATGTTCGGACCGCTGGCCGTATGGTGGATGCTGAGGCCGAAGAAGCGTATGAGATCTTGGATGAAATCATTGAGAAGCATTATGTGCTTCTGAACCGCGCGCCGACACTGCACCGCTTGTCTATTCAGGCTTTTCAGCCGGTATTGATTGAAGGCAAGGCTATTCGTCTGCATCCGATGGTGTGTTCGGCATTCAACGCGGACTTTGATGGTGACCAGATGGCAGTCCATGTACCGCTGACTGATCAGGCTCGTGAAGAAAGTGCTAATATCATGTTGTCTTCAAAGAACCTCTTGAAGCCAGCTTCCGGTGAGCCAATCGTGTCTGCTACTTTGGACATGGTGCTGGGTGCGTATTATCTGACGCACATGAAGAGCGGGGTGAAGGGAGAAGGTAAGATGTTTAGCTCGATGAATGAGGCCATCTTCGCCTATCAGAGTGGTATCGTCGATGTGAATGCGATTATCAAACTGCTTTTCCGAGGTGAAGTGATTGAAACATCAGTTGGTCGGGTATTGTTGAATGATATTTTGCCGGAAAAAGTTCGTTTCGTGAATCAGGAGATGACGAAGAAAGATTTGAAAGTTCTGATGTCTCGTATTTTGTCTGAATTAGGACAGGAAGAGACCGCGAAATTGGCTGATCGCCTGAAGGATCTCACCTTCCGTTCCGTGACGAAGTCGGGTATCAGTTGGGGCATGGATGATTTGAAAGTACCGGTAGAAAAAGGCGCGATTATTGCTTCCGCGGAAGAGCGTATCAAAGAAGTCAAGGAACAATACAATATGGGTCTGTTGACCAATGAGGAACGCCGGAACCGAACTATTGAAACGTGGAATGAAGCGAAGAATGAAATCACCGATGCTGTCCGTCGCTCTTTGGATAAAGAAGGGCCGGTCTATTCGATGGTGTATTCAAAGGCTCGTGGTTCTGAATCAGTGGTTGTACAGATGACCGGTATGAAGGGTCTGATGGCAGGTGCGACTGGAGAGACCATCGAATTGCCAGTCAAGAGCTCATTCAAAGAAGGATTCAATGTTCTCGAATACTTCATTTCTACTCACGGTGCGCGTAAGGGTATGGCTGATACAGCTCTGCGTACCGCTACTGCTGGATACCTGACTCGTCGTTTGGTGGATGTCGCGCAAGATGTCATTGTTCGAACTGAAGATTGTAAGGATACCGAAGGAACCTATCTGTATCGAGAAGACTCTGACAAGACGGGCATTTCGTATGCGAGTCGCGTTGAGGGTCGCGTGGCTATTGAGGCGGTGAAGCATCCGGAAACCAAAGAAGTGATTGTGAAGAAAGGAATCCTCATCGACAAAGAAGCAGCCAAAATCATTGAGAATGAAAAGTCTATTGAGCGGGTGAAGATACGCTCATCAGTCACTTGTAAGGCTCGCCGTGGCGTCTGCCGTCTCTGCTATGGTATTGATTTGGGACGCAGCGCATTGGTTGAATTGGGAGCTTCCGTTGGTGTGGTTGCGGCGCAGGCTATCGGTGAACCAGGTACTCAGCTGACGATGCGCACCTTCCATGTCGGTGGTGTCGCTGGTTCGGATATCACACAGGGTCTTCCTCGTGTCGAAGAAATTTTTGAGGCACGTGTACCAAAGACAGAAGCCGTATTGGCCGATGTCGATGGTCAGGTGCAGTCGATTAACAAGGACGGAGGCAAGACGACCAAGGTACTCGTTTACGGGAGTGACAAAGAAACGCATGAGTATTCCGTGCCTTCCAACATTACTTTGAAGGTTAAAGAGGGAGATCTCATTGCTGTCGGATCGGTACTGTGTGATGGACACGTGGATCTTCGGAAACTCTATGAAATCATGGGTCGTGAAGCGGTACATCGCTATATTATCCGTGAAATTGAAGATATTTACGCGAGTCAGGGTGAAGGCATCAATGACAAACATATCGAAGTGATTATCCGTCAGATGATGTCGCGTCTTCGTGTCGTCGATCCGGGGGATTCGATATTGTTGCCGGGCGATGTCGTGGAGCGTGACCAGTTTGAGGAAGCCAATGATGAGATGCGCGCCAAGCAGAGTAAGGAAGCGACCGCTGAATCTCTGGTCTTGGGTATCACCAAGGTGGCTCTTTCAACTGAGTCCTTTCTCTCTGCCGCGTCATTTATGGAGACGGCTCGTGTTCTCATCAATGCCGCTGTTCAGGGGAAAGAAGATCGCTTGCGCGGTCTCAAAGAAAACGTCATTATTGGACGTCTTATCCCAGCTGGTACTGGTTATCGGAGCTCGGATACACAAGTATAGGTGTAGCGAAGCCGATACAAAAGAAAAATACCCCTCACATGAGGGGTATTTTTTTGGTGTTAGTATCTCTCTCTCCAATCTCACCGCACAAGAAAAGCAAAAAAGAATGCTTATCGGTGAACACAAGAATATTTCGGCTGTAAACCTCTCAAGGCTTGTCAAGTTATCTCGATAGCCTTTCGCACTTTTCAAGGTTTCCATCTCGAAATGT
>CAYOHD010000098.1:0-3655 GCA_964403705.1 uncultured Bdellovibrionales bacterium
CCGTACACGCTGAATTCCGACCGAGAAACCTTACTGTTGCACCTAGACCATAGCATAAACAAGCCATAAACGCAAGGGCTATTATCAACACTGTCTTCTGCGGTCATGACGCCTGTTTTTGACTCGATGATCTACGGAGTAGGCAAGAAATCAGGCGGGAACACGCCCGTATAGTAGCTTATGGCTTGCTTTCTAAAATCCTCTGGACTATTCCAAATATTCATATAAAACAGAACATTTTTATGGATCCAATAAATGAAGTGCCCCCGTTCTGATATAAACTCATTTGGGAAATTTCCATTCGGTCTTAATCCCTTTTCCCGGTAAAGCATCTCCATGAAACTCCTCGCTTGCGCTGGCGATTGAAATGTCACGCTCTTTATTCCGCCGACAACATTTCGATTCTGCGGATCAAGAATCTTCCCATCGGCATATAGCAAACTTTGGGTACTATTTTTTAATCCCCCGTAATAACTCAACCGAATCCCTGCGCCACCTTGGGAAGTATCCCAATCAGAAAAGAATAATCCAGAGATTGAATTCACATCCTGCTTAAAGACAGTGTAATTACCTATGTCTTTTGAGACGCTAAAGAGGTCCCGTTCTGCTAAAATCGCCCCTACTGATAAGGAGGATACCTCCTTTTGGGGATCAGAAAAGTAAACAATTCCTGTCCTATCGACTATTACTGGCTTCTTTTTCCCGAGAGAGGCATCTATTTCAACATACTTATCAAAATGAGGGCGACATCTTTCAGTAGTAGAGGCCGAAGAAAACGGCCCCCGAATAACGCCCTGAATCTTGCACGCAGGTAAATCAGCAGCATTTCCAAAAATATCTTTATCGAATATTTTTACTGGAAATACATCGACCGGACCAAGTGGATTAGTAATTGTTGTTAGTCCCTCCTTAAATCCTCGAACATAGAAATTTTTCCGAATTAGGACATAGAGCGTCTCACCTCCTTCACCAAAAAAAGAATCCCAACGATCTGGTTGATAGAAATCTGAATCATACTTATAGATCCAGAATGGGGCTTGCTCTTTCGTGGTGGTAACCGACCAATTCACCCCGTCATATCCGCTTGGTGGAACGATTGAGGCATAGGATTCCTCTCGGTCTTGATCATAGACAAATGGGGCTGCGAAATAAGGGCACGAGAAACTATCTATAAGAACTGTTACCGGATGGGACAAGGCACAAAGCTCGTCCAGAGAGCGCGGGTCTTTTATATTCTTCTCGGACTGCACAAGATCGGGCAAGAAAATGAACCGACATACCCGACTATTGGACAGCTTTTCGCAAGTAATTTTTCTTTGCGAAAGTGATGTCGGTCGAAACTGAAAGGATTCTTCACGTAAATACCGAGCCTTCACCTGCTCAGTGTCAACTGGGGGTAAGACAATTTCGGGATCAAAGTCTATTGCATATATTGAATTCGGCGATGTAATTTTTGATTTAATACTTACAACATACCCGAGAGGCCTCCCTTTTTCGTTATATATTTCTGTTGTTACTTCATATTCGCTAGAATCTACCATCGCCTGTAAATGAGCCTCCAGATAAGGTCCTGCAACGGTTTTTACAAGATCCCTTGTGGCTACAAGACTAAGAGCCACGAGCGAAGAAATGGATATGAAAAGAATGACCGACCTGAAAACGTTCCAGCGAGGACTAAGAAATAGCCACAAGAATGGTAAAATCCCCACAAAAAGGATGCATATGGGAAATCCGATAGCCAAGAGCTCTAGCGTACCAAATCCGCCATCACTTTGGCTGTAGAGAGACCATAAGTAAAGAATGAGGAGTATTACCTGCCCTACAGGCCAGAGAATCCTCCACCCGTATTTTCCACTGCTTTTAGTGTCGCCCACACCGCGAAACTGGTTTTTAATTCGAACTGGCGCAGACTCATCGCTTGAAACCTCCTCGTTGGAGATACGTTTTTCCAGTGACCGCACCTCGGGTTCTAGCTTCTCCGGATAATGTATTTCCATATAACCCAATTATATCCCGATTCTGACCTTCTTCACACGTTCAAAAAATGCTATTCTTAGCAGGGAATATAATTAACAGATTCTATGCAGAAAACGACCCATTTTGCAGTATCTCGGGACAAGAATGGCGGCTATCGATGGAAACTCATCGGTGGGAATGGTGAACCGGTCGCAACCGGCGAAAGCTACAAGACTCGCCGAGCGATGATGAATGCCATCACCAACCTGAGAAACTGGGCAACGACTGACCGCATCGAGGAACCGAGGGCGAAAAAGGTTGCAAAAAAAGCAGCCAAGAAGGCAGCCTAAGTCTAGAAAAAGTCGCGAAAGAGCGTTCGAAGGAACGCTCTTTTTCATTTGGCAATAAGCTCCTGGATAATGAGCACGAGACGGTCGGCGATCTTTTGGTATCCTCGATCATTCGGATGGATTGCATCGCTCATGAGGGTGGGATCGCCGAAGACGCCCTTGAGTGCATCCTCAACGTACATAGACCCTGTTTCCCTGGCTAGCGCTTCATACCGATCATCGCTTCCCCCACCAACGATGCCGCTCCGGACGCCGATGATGACCACCGCGGCTCCATCAGACTGAAAGGTGTCAACGATACGCTTCAGATTCGAAAAAGTTTCATCACGCGGCACTTTTCGGAGAAAATCGTTCCCACCAAGGAGAACGAGTACCAGTCGCGGATGTTCTGCCACCGCCACAGTCACCCGAGAGAATCCTTGTTCTGTTGTATCACCAGCGGCACCATAGTTCAGAACTGGCTCACCGAGGCTCTTGGTGAGCAGAGCCGGGAGATCATGACCTACACTCGCACCTACGCCCTCGACCAGGCTATCGCCAAAGAACAGAATCGGCCCGTTCGGCCGAAGCGGAACATTCTTTACGGACTGGCTACCAAAGAGAACGTATCCGATCCAGGCGGCAAGCAATGTTCCGATGACAATAGCAATGGCCGTTCCTTTTCGCATATAGCTACTCCTCATCCGGTATGAATCGAAGCGCCGCCCCGTTCATACAATAACGCAAGCCGGTTGGTGCTGGGCCATCATTGAAGACGTGTCCGAGATGCCCGCCCGCCGTAGTGAGCACCTCCGTCCGCTCGGTAAAGAGGGTATCGTCTGGCCGCTCGATGACCGCATCCGAACGAATCGGCCGAGTAAAGCTCGGCCAGCCCGTACCAGAATCAAACTTGTCCTCGGATCGAAATACGGGCTCGCCAGTATCAGCCGCAACATACGTACCCGGGCGTTTTTCATTGTTGAGCGGGCTAGAAAACGGCCTTTCCGTACCGGACTCGCGGAGGATTCGATAGGCTTCCGGCGAGAGCCTGGCACGCCACTCGTCCTCCGATTGTTCTGTAGCCTGAAGCTCTAAGCGAAGCCCCATCTCTCTATATGACCATGCTCGCCAGAAGAAAAATCCCGTAGCAACGGCTGCCAAGAGCCCGAAGGATAACCACACCCTCCTTGAAATCGAATCCATATTCTTGGGTGAAAACCTTGAAGAGTATCAGGCGCGCAAACCGCGACCAGTTCTGAAGAGATGCCAGGTGTAGACAAAGAGCCCAGCCGTGAGACACCCGAGAAGCCCGGCCGCAAATGTCACCGAGACATCGGATACGCCGAGAAAACCATAGCGGAAACCGTTTA
>CAYOHD010000099.1:0-3645 GCA_964403705.1 uncultured Bdellovibrionales bacterium
ACCAAGATAACAAGCTTCAAAGGCTCGTGTCCTACCATTAGACGATCCCGCAATAAAACTTACCCAAGCAATATACAAGAAAATGGCTTAATTGTCCAAAAGAATAACAAAATTTTGTTGCAGTATTGCCCATATTGACATATATATATTTATAGTTTATAGTATCAATAGAAAACAACAAAGGACCTCTCTTGAACATTAACTTTGGAAAGAAGATCGGTGACAAGCCAGTCAATATGGTGGTTCGGTTTGGAGCTAAGGATCGGATCGGAAGACTGCACTTCCGCGGAAAAACCGTTCGCCGTGCTGGCAATTTCTTTGCATGGCACAATATCCTTGAACTTTTCGAGGATATCGATTTCCTCGATGCGATTTACAATGATGCTTCCGATGCCTATGCGGAAGCTCATCTCGGAACGAGCAGTTTCACCTACGACTTCCGGTACGATATCGGTTGGTCTAGCACAGACAACGCCAGCAATTACAGTCTTTCTGATCAGGAACGTTTCAGTCTCAACAGGAGAGCCGAAGCGTGGCGTATCCGATCAGATATTAACCGAATCAAAGCTCCGCGAACGTCTCTCGTTACCGTGATCTACGAACTTCGGGACGAAGGCAATGCGATCACCATCATCATCCACTCTCTCTATCCTGGACCTGATATCGGAGACCTCATCGGAGACGTTTCCGCTCGCGAACATTGCGTCTTCTTCGGCTGGGAACACCCAGGTAAGTGAATAACGAACTAACGAGTCAATGAGACCCCAATACCGTAAAGGTTGCGGGGTCTTATTTATATTTCCTAATTCCAACAAGGAATTCGCCCCTCACACACTTGACAATCCTGTCATTATATGCATAATAATGTTTAGTTCCTTGATAATGAAGGCTTGTTACACCACACGGTGTCTCAAGGCATGTGCTAGTGATCAAAATGAGGAAATAGAGATCACTACCTTCACAAGATTATCGGGAGACTGTTTGGAGGAATTATGAAGATTACCGACTTCATCGTCTGCACGGTCACGGATGTCAAAAAAGAAAAGGGGTATATGTTCGCCGTCAACGGCGACGATCGTGGCATCATGTGCCACATCCGCCAGGGAGCAAGTCATCTGACCGTGACCCCGGAAGGAAAAGTCTTCGAAAATGGGTGGGTCAGCGCTCTGATGGAGTCGGGCGAGAAGATCGCCCTCGTCCGGGACAACAATGACCCGAATTCGGGTCGAGCCTACACCCATGCGAAGGTCTGGGTAGCCTACAGGATCTTCGACGGCGCACGGTACGCTGCCGAACGGATGGACCCGATCCACAAGGTCGTCGTCCGAGCCGTTGCAGTGAACCACCGCAACGGCTCCCGATTCACGGGAAGCCCGGAACAAGTGCTCTTCGAAGGCACTTTCGACGAGCTCAAGGCTCTCGACGAGAAGGAGTTGTGGACCATGCGTGGCACGCATTCCACTTCCCTGTGCGATAGCAAGGGGAAAACGATCACCCTCTCCCACAATACCAAGTGGGAGATGAAACGGAATGGTCGCTGGGAGCACTGCGGTGCAATCGTCACTCAGACGAGCCTCATCGATGAGAAGGAGGTCCGGAGGCTGACCCAGATCACGAATTAGCCCACGCCTCGAGCGTCGGCCACACAGACCTCAACATCCGCAAGGAAGTTGAGGTCTGATTTCTTTTGTGAGGTACGAACTACTTCGAACAAACCCTAACCGTCGCAAGTTCCAAAGGTAATATTTCTATTCTTGACCTCCCTACCGCATCAGTTGCGCCGATAAGCTCAACCAAAACATCGGGAGTCATCGCTTTTAGCGAACTAATCTTTTCTATAAAAACAAAATCATCTGGTGAGACATGAGTTTTTATCATATTTACTGAAGACAAAGAATGTTGAGCAAGCAAAATAAATCTTGCCTTTTCCAATACAAGCATCGCGTAGAGACCGACACTGATGCCAGACTTCTCTACACTATTCAAAACAGATAGAGCTTTGTTGCAATCTTTCATTACCAGAGCTTCTACATAATCATTTACCAAAATAGCTTTTGGAGCACCAGTGATCGCTTCAACTTCTTCCCTTGAGATTTTTTTATCGGCAGAAGTAGAAATAACTTTTTGTAACATTCCTAGGGCATCACGAAATGATCCATCTCCAAGAAGTGCAATGAGATCACCTCCACCGACATCGATCTCATAACCTTCTTTTTTTGCAATATCGAGAACCATTTTGCGGACTATCTCCCGACCAGGTTTGTGAAAAGCAAAAGTCTGACAACGAGAAATAATGGTATCCGGAACTTTATCAAGCTCTGTCGTCGCCAAAACGAAAATTACATGCTTCGGAGGTTCTTCTAGTGTTTTTAGAAGAGCATTCCAAGCATCTTTGGATAACATATGAACTTCATCGATAATATAAACTTTATATTCGGATGAAAATGGTAGAACAGCGACATGTTCGCGAAGAGAACGAATATCATCTATACCACGATTTGACGCTGCGTCGATCTCATAAATATCTTCCTCATTTGTACCGATAGCCTTGGCAAAAATACGAGCGATCGAAGTCTTGCCTGTACCTCGAGAACCAGAAAATAGATAGGCATGGGCAATATTTTTGTTTGATATTGCCTCTTTTAGAGGACCTACAACTTGATCTTGACCGATCACTTCAGACCATTTGCTTGGACGATATATGCGGTATAAGACTGACATAGAGGTATAGTAACATTTGTAATTAAAAGGGAAAAGGTAATAGGTAATAATAGGTAATAGGTAGAAGGTAAAAGGTTAGAAACCCAGAAATGCGCTGTTTCATTTTAATTACCTCTTCCCTCTTACCTTTTACCTATCAAATACTTCCCAACAACATTCTCCACCTCCTTCGCACTCTTCGTCCCCATCAACTCCACTCTCAACTCTTTTGCTCCATCCCAACTAGAAACGTACGCTTTGAAATGCTTTTTCATTACATCAAAACTTTTTATATTCCTGAAGGCTTTTTCGAAGGCTTTAGCATGTTCAACCATCACCTTTAGACGAAATTCTGGTTGCATATGTCGGACATCTGCATTGTTTACGCCAGCCGTATCGGCAAAAAACCATGGCTTGCCAAATATTCCCCTTCCAATCATCACTCCATCACAACCATATTTCTCTATTTTTTGTCTTCCATCGGCAATTGAAACTACATCTCCATTTCCAATTATTTTGGTTTCTGGACTAATCTCATCTCTTATTTTTATAATATCCGGCATTATTTCCCAATGAGCAAGAACGTCTGACATCTCTTTTCTTGTTCTTAGATGGACTGTAAGTACAGGCAACTTCTGTTCTAGCAACAACCTGATCCAATCAAGATCAACTTTGTTATAACCAATCCTAGTTTTGACCGAAACAGGAATTATTGCCTTTGGATATTTCTTTTTACCTTTTTTATTAAAAGCTTCTTCTACACCAGCTCTTGCACTATTTATTATTTCAATTGCCAATGCTGGATTTTTAATTAGCGAAGCACCACCACCTTGTTTTTCCACTGACTTATCAGGACAACCCATATTTATATCAACTCCATTGAAACCTAGTTCAGCAACGAGTCTACTTGCCCCTTTCATTTCATTTTTGTGTCCAGTGAAAAGT
>CAYOHD010000100.1:0-3623 GCA_964403705.1 uncultured Bdellovibrionales bacterium
GTTCAAACTAAGATGCATCATCTCACTTTTTGGTTGCCTCTTGCTTTGGGTGCGATGTTAATCGGAAAGCTTATTGGGCGGTGGTATGCTGAAAAACGCCACTAAGTTAGAGAAGGTGTAAAAAATAAATCATAAAAATATGAGAGGAGGTGAATAGTATGAAGCAAATAATAACAGGAGTGATTGTGTCGGGAGCGATTGCACTTGGAGTGTGGTGGTACTCATCCAGTCAGCAGGTCATGGAGGATAAGCCAGCGATGAACAAGGAAGCAGTCATGAAACAGCCCGATACCATGGCAAAAAAAGACGATTCCGCCTCGGAGAAGAGAATGGAAACCACGATGAAGCAGGACGATGGAATGATGATGAAAGGAGGACAGTATGTTTCCTATGATGCATCAAAGATTACTTTCGCTCAAAATGGCAAGGTAGTACTCTTCTTTCGTGCCTCGTGGTGTCCGTCATGCCGGGCATTGGATGCCGATATCAAGACGAATGTGAGTCAAATTCCATCGAATGTGTTAATTTTGGATGTTGACTATGACAAGTATACTGACCTCAAGAAGCAGTATGGTGTCACCTATCAACACACCTTGGTACAGGTAGATGCTGCTGGCAATATGCTGGCCAAATGGTCTGGGAGCACCGGACTCAGCGATCTTGTAAAGCAGGTGAAGTAGTACGAAGCCGGGGCGGTTCGAGGGAGCCACTCCTCTTGGTACTATTTTTATAAAAATTCGTATGTCTGTTCTTATCTTGTTCGCATTTCTCTCGGGTGTCGTGACGATTTTTGCTCCGTGTATTTGGCCGATTCTTCCTATCGTACTTTCGGCAGGGGCGACTGGTGGCGAGAAAAAACCACTGGGTATTGTCACAGGTCTCGCCACAAGTTTTATGCTGGCGACACTCGCACTGACTTTTATTGTGCAGGTTATTCCTTTTGATCCGGAGATTCTTCGATTGTTCGCTGTGGGAATTATTGCGCTGCTTGGATTGACTCTGATTGTTCCGGCTTTGGGCATGCGGTTGGAAGGTCTTGTGAGTCGATTTGCTTCTTTAGGAGGACGATATACTCAGAATACCGGGACGGGTTTTTGGGGAGGGTTTCTCACTGGTTTTTCCTTGGGTTTGGTGTGGTCTCCTTGCGCTGGTCCGATTTTGGCTACTATTGCCACTCTCGCTGCGACGCAAGCAGTGAATGTGCAAGTAGTAGTGATTGCCTTCGCCTTCGTTTTGGGCGTGTCAATACCACTTTTTCTCCTCGCTCTTCTTGGGAAAAAAGTGTTGACTAAGACGAGAGTGCTTGCGCCATATACCAAACGAATTCAGCAAGTATTCGGATTCATTATGATTTTAGCCGCACTCGCAATTTACACGGGGTATGATAAAAAACTCCAAACAAATCTTCTGGACACGTTTCCAGGGTATGAAAAGTTTCTGAATGGGCTTGAGAGAAATGAGAAAGTGGAGCGGCAGTTGGATACATTAAAGAGTAGTGACGGTGTTGCCGTTCCTCTGAAAACTGAGGAATTAAAGACCGCGAGAGTGAAGAGTGATCTTGCTCAATATGGGCAAGCTCCAGAATTTGTGGGTATAGCAAAGTGGCTCAATACTGATTCACCATTTACGATGCAGGAATTACGAGGTCAGGTTGTCTTGATTGATTTTTGGACGTATAGCTGTATTAACTGTATCCGCACTTTTCCCTATGTGACTGCCTGGTATGAGAAATACAAAGATCGAGGACTAGTGGTGATAGGGGTGCATACGCCGGAATTTGAGTTTGAAAAAAAGACAGACAGTGTTGTTGGTGCCATGAAAAAGTTTCAGATTCATTTTCCAGTAGCACAGGATAATGATTATGAGACGTGGCAAGCGTATCGGAACCGTTTTTGGCCAGCATTGTACCTTATTGATGCAGAAGGGAGGATTCGATATACTCATTCCGGCGAGGGTCAATATGAAGAGACAGAATCGGCTATACAGGATCTTTTGCTAGAATCAGAAACGTGGGGAATAAGCCGGTAATTTTTTAAGAAAAGGAGATGAAAATATTTTGGAGACTATTCTTGATAGCTTTTGGTTTCTGCATTGTCGTGGGCGGAGCCTGGTATGTGAAAGGCCATAGAACCGTAGGAGAAGTGAAAATACCAAGTGTACCCAAACAAAGTTGTTTAGAACATAATCAAGAAAAGCATATGCAAAAGACTCAAATGGAATTAGCATCTTTTGGGCGGGCCTATTTCGCTGGAGGGTGTTTCTGGTGTACGGAGAGTGACCTACAGAAGGCTCCTGGAGTTGTTGAAGTTGTTTCGGGGTATGCTGGGGGGAATATTGTTAATCCAACCTACAGTGATGTGACGAGCGAGACAAGTGGACACCGTGAGGCGGTAGAGATTTATTATGATACAGAACAAACGAGCTATGAGGATTTGGTTCGGTACCATTTGATGCATATTGATCCAACGGATACGGGTGGGCAATTTTATGATCGTGGGGAGAGTTATCAGGCAGTGATATTTTATCAGTCAGAAAATGAGCGTCTGACGGCTGAGAAAGCGCTACAAGAGTTAGAAGCAGCGAAAATTTTTGATAAACCGGTAGTCGTGAGAGTGCTGCCATACAAGAATTTTTATACGGCGGAAGAGTATCATCAGAATTATGCGGAGGAAAATACGATCAAGTATTGTGCGTACCGGGAATCAAGTGGACGAGATGCGTTTTTGAAAAAATATTTTGGCGATAAGAACTGGGAGGAATTAGTGGGGACCCGAGTTTCAGGACAGGAAAAGATGTTCATGTCGAAACAAAGTGGAGTGAACCTTTCTGCTCCAATGGATTTTTCGCACTATGTGAAGCCAAGCGATGAAGAATTGAGAGCCACGCTAACCAAACTTGAATACGAAGTGACGCAGGAAGAGGGAACTGAGAGACCATTCGATAATGCTTATAACGATAATCATGCCCCTGGCATTTACGTGGATATTGTTAGTGGTGAGCCGCTTTTTTCATCGGATGATAAATATGAGAGCGGTACTGGATGGCCAAGTTTTGTGAAACCGATCGACCCTCAATTCATCGTGGAAAAAGTTGATAAGGGGTTATTTAGTACCCGTACTGAGGTACGGAGTAGATACGGCAATAATCACTTGGGACACGTATTTTCGGATGGACCGAAGGAGCGCGGTGGTATGCGTTATTGTATGAATTCCGCAGCACTTCGTTTTGTCCCGAAGGAATCTCTTGAGAAAGAAGGGTATGGGAAGTTTCTTTCTCAAGTAGGTGCTCAAAATAATATTCGCTAAAAAAATATGAACAAATTGCAAGAAATCCTTAAAATGAGCGGAATTCCGGTGTTGTTGGCATCGCTTTGTTGTCTCTCCCCGGTCATTCTTGTGCTTTTAGGCATATCTTCGGTAAGCTTTGCCTCGTCACTTGCTGATACGCTCTATGGTGAATATAAATGGGTATTTCGTACCATTGGACTCGTGGCGCTTCTCGGATCTCTAGCTTATTATTTGTACCGACAAAAAGGAGTCTGTTCTCTTGACGCAGTGAAACGACGCCGGAACGAAATTATCAATTACATCGCGCTCACGGTAGCGGTTGGAGTGTTTGGATAC
>CAYOHD010000101.1:0-3563 GCA_964403705.1 uncultured Bdellovibrionales bacterium
CCTCTCAAAGCTTGTCAGGTTATCTCAATAGCCTTTTCGCGCTTTTCAAGGTTTCCATCTCGAAATATTCTCGTTTTCCCTCGATATGAGATTTGAGAGAAATACTAAAACAAAACAGAATGAATCAGGACATTCCTTAGTTTCCAGTATACCGACTTTTGTTCTTTTGGAAAAGGGCTTATTGCGGGGGATTTTGAGGCGAGGTATACTGAAAAAAAGTATGAAAAAAGTGAGGAAGTCCTGGATATGGCTCGTGAAGCTCGGCATCGGTGCCGGGCTCCTTCTTTGGTTGGTCGAAAAAGTAGATTGGCTTCTTGTGCTTGAAAAGATGGTGAATATTTCACCAATTTTTCTTGCTCTGTACATCGTGTTTCAGCTCGCTGGGAATCTTATCTCAGCGAAAAAGTGGCAAACTATTGCCGAACATAAGCATCAGAAGCTGACATTTACTCTTCGGGAAGGTTTTTTTGCCTATCTCACTGGAGCATTTATCAATAATTTTCTCCCGTCGACACTTGGTGGGGATGCCTACCGAGGTCTTTGGCTCGCACAGAAAACGGGCGCCAAGGCAGCGTCTCTCTCGACGGTCGTTTTTGATCGATTTATCGGGCTCTGGACGATCGCTCTTCTTGCTGTCTTGTGTTCTTTCCCTTTGTGGCATTATTTCTTTGTTGATACTGCTTTTCGAATCACCCTTTCCCTTCTGGTAGTTTTTCTGCTTGGGGATTTGTTTATCACGTATGCGTATTTTCAGCCCTGGTTTCACCGCTTACTGGAATGGCTTCCCTTTCGGATTCGACGTCTTATTCAGGAGGTCATCGGATTTACCAAGAAAGGTATCTGGACAGTCGGGAGTTTGTACTCGTTTCTTTTTGCTTTAGTAGGTATCGCACTATCCAATTGGACTTTATTTCACGCGCTTGGAAGCCCTATTAGCTTCCCGGTATTTTTGAGTGTGATTTTTTTGGTGACGATTATATCTTCGGTACCACTTTCTATCAATAATATTGGTATCAAAGAATGGGCCTACATTACTTTTTTCTCTCTTGTAGGGGTAAGTCCTGAGGTAGCCGTCACGGCCGCGCTTCTCTCTCGATTTCTGCAAATGCTCATTTCTTTTGTTGCTGTACCGCAATATCTGCGTTTTCGGACTACCAATACATCCAAAGTAGAATGATTCCGAGATGCTGTAGTGACAGAAAAAAATACCCTCTTTTTTAGTTTTCTGATTGCACACGAACAGCAAGGACAGAGAATCGTCCGATAGTGCTTTGCTTCATCGTTTCGAAGCGGGATGTCGAATAAGGAAGATGAGTATCTGGTTTTGAATTTGAGAGAATAACAAAAACGGTGGTACCGATGGTGAGCGCGTCAGCGTCGATGGTTTTAAGAGAGACGTTTTTTTGTTCAGCGAGGTATTTGATGCTTCGCTCAAATTCGAACGGCAAGAGTTGAACCGTTTCATGAGGGGCTACTTTTGCTGTGGTTTTGATGAACGAGGCAATATCTTCTGCTTCACCGAGACTGATGCCACCGTAGGCACTGTCTTTCGCTTGATATGACTGAAGATCATACGTCATGAGATATGAGTGCAGATTGGAGGCGATGAGCACGAGAAAGCCAATCAGAAGAGCTATTTTTTGAAGAGTTGAGTGGATGTTTGTCGCAAGGAGTCGTTCGATGATGAGGCCAAGGAAGACAAATGGAAGCGGGAGAAGGAGAATGAAAAACCGGAGGTTGAGTTCGTTTCCAATGGGCAGAAAGAGCAAAAATGAGAGAAGGGAAAATCCGAAGAAGAGTATCAGGAATCGCCTTCCTGTTTCAGGTGCGGATTTTTTGACGCGCGAAACAGTCAAGAGAGTCCCGATAATCAAGAGGAGGCTTCCAAAGGTAAAGAGAGTGATTTCTGGTATTTGTCGAGATTGAAGGAGCTTGATGGGGTGTATCCATTTTTCATCTGGTTCTTTGCCAGAGAGAACGTATGTGCTTCCTTGAGCGAAAAGCTGAACGTCGAGGATGAGGTTTCGTGCGAGAGTGGTATTTTTTTCGGTTTTTGTCGTGATGCCAGTGATGAAGGCGCGGGTATTGCTCCATTCGTTTTGAATATCAAAGAGGATACTTGGTATCTGCAAAAGAATGATGATAAAGGTAGCAGAGAGAATGCGCATGATAGGAAGACGTTTTTGGGAGAAGAACAAAACAATATGGACGAGTACGAAAAACGCTGGAAGGAGAACGAGAAGCGTGGTGTGGAGTTGGACGGCGATACCAGTCACGATACCAATGAGCGCGTACCAGAGAGGTTGTTTCCGACCTTCTGGTCCTGTGATGAGCATGAGAAGCCAGAGATAAGCAAAAACAAAGAGGGGAATAGGATTCGGGTTCCAGGCGAATCGGGAGTACTTGATAGCGTAGAAGGAAGTTGCGTAGAGCAGCGTGAGAGAGAGGGAGAGCCAAGGTGAAAACAGGAAGCGGAGTAGACGAAAGAGAACGTAAATTGAGCAGAGAGAGAGAAGAGGAACAAAGAATGCTCTGCCGGCCGGATGATGTCCGAAGAGGCTTCCGGAGAGGTATTCGAAATAATAGAAAGCTGGGCCGAGTCGGAATGTTGTGCCTCCGGCCTTTGGACCGAGGAGTGGTAGTTCAGTCCCATCGGCCATGGCATCAACGATGCGTGCGTCGCGAACCTGATCGGCATTGAATCTGGTCAACGATGAAAAATCAGTCAGTCGAAGTGAAGCGCCGATGATGAGGATTATCACGATGCTTATGGGTATCGCGTATGGTCTCAGGCGGGCAAATGCATGGCTCAGGGAAGAGATGGACGATGTCAGGAGGAATGGTTTCATGGTTGAAATGGGATGATTTTAATAAAGTTGTTTGGTCGATTATCAATGAGTAGTTCCCATACAGCGTTTTTCTCAAGTCGTTGGAAATAGAAATCACTATCTCGCTCTGGATGGGGATTATTGAGCAGAGTGAATTGATTTCCTTGTTTGATGGCCCCTCGTTTGGAGATGACGAAAAAATGAGGAGTGACTTGAGCGAGATCGATATGCCGAGAGCGGAGGCAGCGGCCAACAAAAAATCGACAGACAGTATCGCTGTTTGACCAGATGATGATTTCCGAAGCCTGAGGAAGGCTATTGAGATACTGTGCTGCTTCGTAGGATCCGTGTCCCCAGGAGTCGTGAACAGAGAGTGAGCGTGGGAGAAAGAAATTCGTATAACTGAATTGGAAAGGTTTGATGGACCAGAGGAGGAGAATTCCTGAGAAAAGGAGAAGAAATGGGAGCCATCGGAGCCAGGCATTTCGATGTGAGTGTGTATGGGTCAGGAGCTCAGTGAGTATGACGGCACCGAGGAGTGCGAAAATCGGATAGAGGATGATGAGATAGCGCGCGTTGGTGACCACGTGAGCACTTTGCGTCGCACCAATGTAGAGGAGCGTGAACGCGAGTACCGAGAAGACAAATGCAGAAATGTGAGTGTCTGAGAGTGCGTGAGAGCGAAGACGAATGAAGAGGAGAAAGAGAAGCAAGATGATGAAGGAGGGAAGCGAA
>CAYOHD010000102.1:0-3418 GCA_964403705.1 uncultured Bdellovibrionales bacterium
ATCCTCTTCAGCGGGAAATTCTGCCAGAGTATCGCCGTTCCCATCTACGAGAGACAAAACTGTCCCCATACTCGGCTGAGCATCAGTGTTCATCATTACTTGAGCCCGAGAAAAAGTCTGTGTTTCTCGATAGAGATACGGTTGAAATTGCTTGGTCGTCTCTTCATACACCACCGCGTCGTGTACTCGAAAAGCTGGATCAGATACTGGAATATCTACCACGGTTGGGATTGTGACAGGAGTGGCCACCGAGAGCATCTGTTCGAAAACAGACAGTGTCTCTTCCGCATCTGGCAATGATTCTTTATCGCCTTGAGCCAAAGCACCAATCGGAAAAAATACGACCGTAAAGACGAGAAAAAAATACCGCATATTGATATGGTTAAGGAGGTTAGATGCCTTGTACATCGTTTCTTTTTTTTCGTCCAAAGAACGCGGTACTCATAAGGAGAATTCCAATCACCGCAAATACAATGATACGGCCCTCGGTACTCATCGCTCCCATCTCAACCAAGAGCAGGTGTGCTGTCACGAAGATAAGTAGGGCGCTACCGAGAAGTTTCCGCGACTTGGATTCACGCGCACGCCCAGACACATAATAGTACAGCCCAATCAGGGTATAGACAGCGAGGCTTATTGTCGTCGCCAACGTATCACTCCAAGCCACGTGTGTCATGAGCCAGAAAAGTATCATCCCGAGCAATCCACTGACAATGGACCAGAGGAGTCCGACAGAAAGTTTCTCCGTATGAATCTCCCCATCACGTTCCCAATCGCTCTGAACAAAGAGAGACCCAGCTACACCAAGCGCCAAGGTCAACACCAAGATAGCAAAAAAATCAGCGGTAAAAATGTTTTTTGCAACAGCGTAGTGAGCAATATTATCAAGCACTAAGATGAGAGGCACGACAAATAAAATGCTTGCCCGCTTGGCCGCTCCCACTTGCCCCAAGAAAGCAAGTAACCCGATGACCAACAAGGACACTTCGAATGTCAGCGCGATATTGAGGAGTGGCCCATCAAGCTCATAGACGGTGGCTGCCGCGAGGAGAAGCACCGCGACTCCCGAATGAACAATAACGGGTGCCAAAATACGCGTCGATGCATACACGACATACGCTCCGACACTGGCCGTGACTGCTGCAATCACCGCGACAAAGCTCTTGGCTTCTGGAATAATTTCCTGATCAATCCACCCGATGAGCAAAATACCGTTTAACAATGCGGCAATCAAATCAGCCGGTTCAGCTTTTCGGTCATACACCAGAGAGAAAATATTGAAAATAAAGAACATGAGCGCGAAAAATGTCGCAAACAGGGCATGCATGACATCTGGTGCGCCCCCAAAACCAAGAATATACGGTGCGGAGTAAAAACAATACACAATAATCGCTGCCGTAGTCAGCTCACGCCATCCGGTCAGTCGAGTCACCCAAAGCACTCCCAAACAGAGTATCGCGAGATAGGCAAAAAGACTCATGAAATCACTCACTTGGGAATGGATCAAAAATGGAGCAATGGAGCCCAGTAAAAGCGCAAGAAAAACAAGCGCGCGAGTTCTCTCAGTAACACTCACATACGCAAGGAAAACTGTCGTCAAGAACAGGAATCCGAGGGCGAGTATTGGTGGAAAAAGATCATATTGAAACTGTCCAGCTGCAATGGAAAGATAGACAATGCCCGCACCCAAAGAGAGAAAGACGCTCCCCTGATTCCGAAACTGCTGAATGCGCTTCGTACCAAAACCAAGAAACAAGACACCAAGAGCCACGCCAAGCATCACTCGACCCGCTGGCGGAATAAATTGCCATGCAAGATACGGGATGACCCATCCAATAGCGAGGAAAAACAATATTGCCCCGAGCTTCACCGGCCAATCATGCAAAAACCACCGCCATGCCTGTTCACCCAGACCCGGCTCATGCGGGACAAAAACCGGTGGTGTCGGCACTGGTGGCACAGGAACGGTTGTCTGAGACACTGGCTGATTACTTTCTTGTGTCTGCACGGTAAATGTGGCTGACTGTATACTCCCACCAAGGCTTCCACCGAGGCCTTTCTTTTTTTCTGCCCATTCTCTCTCTATCCTTGAGACATTCCGCCAGGCAACAATGGAAAGCACTAATGCCACTATCGAAAGTACTTCAGCCATATTTTTTATTTTTCTCGAACGATACTATAAATTAATTTTTTTGGTAATCACTGATACCCCGGGAATTTCCCAGGCTTCTCCTCCAAGCGTCTTGATGATTCCGATAACACTCACGATAACAAAGAAGAGATTAGCAACAGGCAGCAACATCCAACCGAGTATCGGAATGACTCCCAAAACCAAATCGGCAACTACCCAGACAATGAAAAGTGCCATGCCTTGTTTGGCATGAAACTGAGCGAACTTGCTCTCCTTTTCAGTCAAGAGTGGGACAAGAAAAAGCAGAAAGATATACGAAAGACAGGCTATTCCTTTGTGCTTCTCGATATCTTGTGCATCAAATTTTCCGGCTGAAACCGGTGTGGCCGAGAGTGTCTCAGAATGTGACTGTTCTCCTGTTTCTTGATCGCTCATAGTTCTTTCGTATTATCTATTTAGAGGTTCATTCAGAAGAAAAATTTTCTTTTTCTTCTCCCTCTAAAATACTCTCTTCTTCGATTTCTCGCAAAATTTCCGCGGGGATTGGATGTCGTTTCGGACTCACTCCCGGATAACGCCAGGCACTGATTACTCGGATACTCTTTGTCTGAAGAATATCGTGCCCAGATGACAATGATGTCGTCCAGCCATTTTTTTCCACGGCAGACACATTCCGCTCCTGAAACATGACCCACACTTCCTGCTTCCAGGTTTCCTTCCCGTTAATCATCTTAGAAGAAACAGGCTGCATGACTGCTACCGTTTTGGGAGCGATACCAGTCTCTTTGCGTTTGGGAGAACGAATAACTCCTCGCACTTTCTGTACCGATAAACCATACTGTCGCATCTTGTGTTGCGCGTGAGCCGTGAAAACATACGCCCCTGATTGACGACCAGGGACACCTTCGGCCAGATTCTTTTTTTGCTTGGCAAGAAATCGCTCCCGAGCCTGACGAGCAAATTCCTGATAGGGAGAGGACATATTTTCTCTAGGAAGGGATATCCATGCCACGGAGAGCAGCGATGCGCTCTTCCATAGGCGGATGCGTCATAAAAAGCTTGGCCACTTTGTTTCCCTTGAAAGGATTGGCAATATAGAGAGAAGCCGTTGCCCGATTGGCCGCCTCGAGCGGCTCAGTATCCCCGGAAATTTTTTGAAGCGCTGAGGCCAGCCCATCGGGATAGCGGGTCAGAAGCGCACCGGAAGCATCAGCCAGGAACTCCCGTTTGCGTGAGATGGCAAGTTGCATAAGTGTGGCGGCAATCGGTGCGAGAATGGAAAGTACG
>CAYOHD010000103.1:0-3412 GCA_964403705.1 uncultured Bdellovibrionales bacterium
CTCTTATTTAGAAAATAGTAGGGTTTCAGAGTAAAAAAGGGTTCTGCATGGGCAGACCCTTTCTTTATTAAAAAATTCGGTTTTAGGGTTTTATTAGGGTAAAAAGCCGCCATCGTAGTGTGGCCGCTTAACTATTTCTGCTTGACTTTTATACTGTTTTATGGTAATAAAAGTGCAAAATACATTAAAATTTTATAACCATTAAACAAAAAAAGTTTATGAAAGAAACCTTAACCGTACTTGTAAAAGTACTTGTATGGCTGGGGTTCATCACAAACTCCGGCTGTTTCCATGCGATATGGCATTCATTTGATGAAGACCAATCCCCCACCTTCAATCTTCACGGGATAGAAATCAAAAAGAAAAAACATACCCGTGAAGAGGAAGGCCGCTTCAGTGCCCGAATGTTTCAATGGGAAGATCAGAAAGCAAAAGAGGCTCAGAAAAGAATTAATGCAGGTGGTACATACTCCTCTGAAAATTATTTTTCTGACCTTCGGGAATTTGTCGATAGTGTACAAGTGTTTGGTCAACAACCTGCAGGGTTGTTTATGAACCAGCTCCTAGCTATTAACAGAAGTCCGAAGCAAGAGGACATCGATGCTGCCCGTGATAGATATTTCCCTGAAATGGTAGCCCAACAGATAGAACGGCAAAAACATAAAGTTCCGTTTATCGAAACATGCCGTCAGGCATTGCGCTGTGTCTGGGAATGGTGGTTCGATTGGTATCTCAGCTCACTGTGGCTTGCGCTCTTCCTCTTTCTTGCATGGCGATACGAAGCCGACGACTATTCAAAACTTCGTCTTCGTAACCCGGTAAGTTTCATCATCTCGCTCATATTGTATCCATTTGTTATCGGGTACAACATGAGGAAATGGTTTAGGAGAATACATGCAGAAGTTGAAATCCGCAGGGGTAAAGACAAAATCTTTAGCCTCCTTTCGGAGGACGAGATTAGCTCAATACGGAACTTTGCCCAAAGCAAATTATCATTGCGTCAGTTCAAGAAGGAGTTGCAACTGAAAGGATATGTACCAAAGTACAGCATCATCCCCGTACTCTTTGTCATGATCATCATGGCATTTATTCCAAAAACTGTACTGCCGCAAGAAAAAACTGTGGACGAACGAATGGTAATTTATCAGGTCACAAACAATTATGACTATTTCCATCACGAGGAACCGGTACAATGTACTGTCTCGGAGTGGTTGAGTGAAGCAATTGTTTTTGCCGATTTGATCGATGTTCCAATTTGTGACATTTCCGTTGTGTTTTGGAGATTTTTGGTTTCATCACCGTGCAAGGGTCACTACCGTGGACTTGATCCGATACCGTTGATTATTAAAAGTAATTCTTTTGAAAAAACTTTTAATAATCAAATTGTTCTAATATGAAACATATCATTTCCTTCATAGTTATCATTCTGATAACTATGAGCACATTCGGTCAGATTGAAAACATTAAACTCTCATCTGACTCAGCATTCACTGTTGATCGGCTCTACGCTGGTATGCTTTCAAGTACTGCATTCCAGGTACAAAAAATGGAAACACTGCAGTCTGTGGACATTCGTGTTGGTGCGCTGATAAGCTGGAAACCTTCAAGGTATTTCAGTATCCATTCATTTGGCACGCTTTCAACTACCTTCAATCAAACATCCGGAATACAGCAGTTCTATATAAAAGTTGCTTCTGGAAAATGGGCACTCTTTGCTGGACAAATGGCAACCGTTTCAACAGAAATGCGAGCTCATCCCGTCAGTGCTGGGGGTCAGTTTGAAACTTGGACACAAGCAAAAATTCCTGGCGGTGCGCCTGGAGTGAAACTTAAGTATCAAGGAAAGGTGACAGTCGGTGTTGGTATTGCCTCACGATATAGAGAACCCGAATACCATGTTTCTTTTTCAAAAGGGAAGCATACAGTCTCGGGGTACTACAGAGTATCTGATGCACAAAGCGGTTTTGCATACATGTATGAAGGCACTACGCTCTATACTATTCTTGTCTTCATGCCAAAATCCCTTCTTGCAACAACAGCTGTGCTTAATCTTAAGAAAGAGTACAGCCTATTTGCAGATATTGGGTATGGAATGTCAGGCGAAACACTTCCACGAATGGAGCTAGGAGTTTTTAAAAGCTTCTCTTCAAGGTGGATAAAAGGACTCATCAGTGTCAGCTATGACGCAAAAGCAAAGTCACTTAATGGTTATTTCTTTGTACATTTGTAGCATATAAAGCTGATCAGTTGATCAGCTTTTTTATTTTCTCTGCGAAAGTAGTCATTTCCCCCTCTTCGTATTTCTCGTGATGCCACTCCGCATTCTTTACACCTACCTTTCCAGGAATCAGGTGAATATGAAAATGTGGTACTTCGACTCCCTCTATAACGATTTGAATGTACTCAACACCTAAGCTTGCTTTCATTGCCCTCGCGAGCTTTTTCGCAAGTACAAAAATTTTTTCGATCGTCTCATTTGGAACTTCTTCGAACCAAGTAAATGCTTCCTTTGGAAGGAGGAGTACATGGCCTTTTCTCACTGGGTGTATATCAAGAAAAGCAATACATTCGTTGTCTTCATAGACAATGGTTGCTGGTATTTCTCTTCGAATAATCTTTTGAAATATCGTGTCATTCATAAAATCAGTATATGGTACAATCGCTCTTATGCAACCGACTATTCCGACTCCGGATGAGCTGCAAGAAACTCTCTTAAGAAACGCAGGTGTCACAGAAGAAAATAAAAAAGCATTCCTATTTCCTGAATACGCACTTGGAAATGTGTTTGATTTTATTGACATGCAGGCTGCTGTTGAAAGACTCTACCGGGCAATAAAAGATGGTGAACAGATAGGTATCTATGCTGACTATGATTGTGACGGTATTCCGGGAGCCGTTATTCTTACTGATTTTTTTAAAGTACTCAGAAAAGAAACTTTCGTCCATGTGTATATCCCAGATAGACATGATGAAGGGTACGGCATGAGTTCTTATGGTCTTGATGTCCTTGAAAAAAAGAAAGTCTCTCTTGTTATCACAGTAGATCTCGGTATTACTGCTATTGCTGAGGTTGCTGATGCAAAAAGTCGAGGCATTGATGTTATTGTGACTGATCACCACGAGCCGCTCTCACAGTACCCAGCAGCATATGCAGTGCTCCACCCAAGGCGAAGTTCTTATAAAAATCAGAACCCTTGTGGGGCAGCAATGGCATTTTATTTTATCTCTGCTTTTCTTCAAAAATATAGAGATGAGTTTGGTGTAAGAGAGGGCTGGGAGAAATGGCTCCTTGATCTAGTGGGCTTTGCTACACTCTCGGATATGGTTCCGCTACTTGGAGAGAATAGAATGTTGGCGTCATACGGCATGATGGTTATGAAAAAAACTCGCCGTGTTGGCTTGCGAGAACTTT
>CAYOHD010000104.1:0-3344 GCA_964403705.1 uncultured Bdellovibrionales bacterium
CCATAAGATACCGGAGCTCTGCTGCCTGTATTGCGGACGAGACAAGACTTCTCTCAAGGATCGAGGAGTCAAGCTCAATGATTGGCGTTCACCCGGACAGAGTGCTGAAGACATGATTGCGGCTCAAAAGGAGAACAATGAGAAGAAGGAGCACGATGAAAAGTATAAATACTAACCGCTATGTCAGACGAAAATAAAAGCCTTGAAAACCTCATCCCCTTGGCTCAGATAGACCGAGGGGCACAGGAAATGAAGTTTGGTACTATGCCGCTTCATCTCGAGGTTCATGACGGCAAAATAGTAGGCGTAACAGGAAGTCGTTTCCGGCGCAAGATATTCAAGGAGAACGGAGCCGAAGACGTACTGCGTGAGTTCTATGAAGAGCTCAAAGAACACATGGCGGAGCGCGAGCACGGTACTATTTCTTTTACCGTAAAGCTCCACAAAGGAGAAGTGAAAGAAGGTTATGTGCAAACGAATTTCAGACAGGTCTTTGCAGGAGAAAAAAAGTTGACAGAGGAGTGAGCTTTGGTATAATAGAAGTAAATATATTTAGTAGGGTCTACTCTCAATACTTCCGAGAGCGATCTGTCCATTACGGACGGGTCGCTCTTTTTTTGTCTCAAAAAATATGGAGAAACTGGAAAAGAAAAAACTGGACGAAGAAGCAGCAAACGAACAAGAGACGAAGCTTCTTAACGACCTCAAAACACAATTCAATAGTTCCGAGAAAGGTCTCAAGCAAATTCGGGACAATTCTTCGTTTCCGTGGACCGAACGTGAAGCTCTTTTTCTTGGGAAAAATCAGGACAAGCTCTCCAAAACACTCAAAAGTCAGGTCAATACGCAGGATCTGCAAAACTTGGTCATTGATGGCTCTTGCCGGGTGATGGCACAGTTCCCAACCGGGAAGATTCAAGCGCTCTCCAAGAACGACCGAGGCAAAAACGTCCTCATGAACCTTGTTTTGGACAAGTACATTTTGAAGAATGCCAACGCGCAGCACGACATGTTCACCAAGTTCCGCATGTGGAACATGTATTCGCGCATTTACGGATCGATGCCTGCCTTGGTGGATTGGAGAGTGGACGAGGACTATGTTGGTCCGGAGTTTTATCTCATCCATCCTCGCCACATGCGCCCTCAGAACGGCAAAACTACCATTCAGGATTGCGATTATGTCTTCGTTGATAACTGGGTATCAGTGGCGTGGCTCAAGAAGCGCAATCGTCAAATTTGGAAGCACGTCGATGAGCTGGTGGAAAAGGTCAAGGAAGCTGGTGACTCAAAGGCGAGCGCCAAGCCAGAAGATTTGAGCTACCAAGAACAGCAGGAGCAGGCAGGATTTACCGCAGAAGACGGAAACTTCGCTCAGGTCATGCTCCGTACTCGATACGAAAAGAACCGTTGGGTGACATACGCCCCGAAGTACGATTACGTACTCCGTGATATTCCAAACCCACAGAACAACGGCGAGATCCCTATCGTCATGAAACACTGTTTTCCATTGCAGGATCGTTTTTACGGCCTCGGAGAGTTTGAACGCGGCAAGACACTGGCTTATGCCATCAACAGCCTTGTCAACCTCTATATGGACGGTGTGAAGATGAGTATTTTCCCTCCGGTAATCCTCAATGCCAACGGTATTGTACCCTCGTCTATCCGCTATGAGCCGGGAGCCAAGTGGCTGGAAACCGAAGCCAACGCCATCCGCTTCCCTCAGATTTCTCCACAGGGGATGAACACCTTTCAGAGTACCTATGGCTTCCTCCAAGCCAAGCTTTTGAACACCGGAGCCTCTACCGATACCTCGGTGAGCAAGGATACAGATCAAAACTTCGGCAAAACACCAGAGGCTTTGAAGATGCAGGGAGCAAGAGAAAGCGCCCGGGATAATTGGGACCGCTACCAGCAAGAGAAAGCGATCGAGGAGGTCTACAACAAGATGATCAACCTTGTCGCTCAGAAGCAGGAGAAACCAATCAATTTCCACGTCTTTTCCGATGAAGTGGCCACCCTCGAAGGACTTTTCCCGGAAGAAAACATCATTGACCTGTTTGAGTCTGGTGACTTTGGAGAAGTAAACATTGAAAAGGGCTTATTCTCCGATCAAAAAGAGGGAGTCAACGAGGAAACAGGCGCACCGGAAATGATTGATGTGCCTACTAAGTTCCGCTTCTTTATCGATCACGGCACCACGGCAGGAAAGGATGACGAGAAAGAGAATGCGCTCCTTGAAAAGTACCTCGCACTGTTCTTGAAGAATCCGCAGATCATCCAGTCGCTTGAAGCCAAGGGCTATACGATCGATATGGGAGAGCTCGTCAAGAGAGACTTCATCACATCGGGTATTCAAGATTGGGACAAGATTCTCGTGGAGTCAGGGGTCAATCCGGAAGCCGCAGAAGGCATCGGGGGAGATGGCTCAACGGTCCCACCAGAACAGGGCGCGGAAGGTATGCCCACCCAAGAACAAATGCCGCAGGATGAGGAACAGGTCGAGTTCACTCCAGAAGAGCAACAGGTAATACAAAACGCACTCGCATAATCCTATGGAAGAAAACGCAGTACCAATCAGCCTCGACTCATTCTCAGAAGCCATGGAAAGTGTGGCTCCCAAGAAAGAGGTACTCGAGAAGACGGAAATTGATGAGGAGACCGGTCTTGTCACCGAAGACGAAAAGCTCCTGTCACTCTCAAAGCATCCGGGTTGGGATATTATCGCCACTCGCATGAGAGCTGATATCGAGACGATCAGCAACGCGAGCGAAGTCCGACAAGGGGAAGCCATGGACGTGTACGGAGCCAGACGTGCGGCCGGTGATCAGGTCATCAAATACCTCAAAGGATACCTCAACTTAGTCGATAGCATCGTAGCCTATGCAAAAGAAGAACAGATACGAAGAGACAAACCTCGAGGGTAAGAGGGGGCTGGAAGAGGATGATGTCATAGACGATCCAGTCGTTTTTGAAACCGACCTTTCCTCGCTTGAGCCACTCACCAGCAATGGACATCAGTGGCACCAAGAAGGCCCTTACCTCATTTGCGAGAGTTGCACAGTGAGACACAGCAGCTTCATAGGCATCGAGAACGTACTTTCGGGATTTACAGAAGACGGACAGCCGATCATTAAAAAAAGATTTTAGAGACTTCCTTGAGGGCACAGCCATGCTTTCACGAAAGTCTCTAACGCCACCAACCATTATGAGTCTCGAAGGATATCTCTTTGTTCCCCTGCAAAGAGGCATCCCTCGAGCTTTTAGGCCAAAAGCTCCGCGTGGACGACCCAGCGGTAAGAGGTCTGACTAATATCAATGCTATGCCCGAACAGGACAAGATTGAC
>CAYOHD010000105.1:0-3343 GCA_964403705.1 uncultured Bdellovibrionales bacterium
AAAGATCGTAGCGAATGTACGACATCATGTGTTCGTACATTCGTTCTTTGCGACAAGGCGTAGCCTGAAGTGTCGCAAAAGATCGTAGCGAATGTACGACATCATGTGTTCGTACATTCGTTCTTTGCGACATCGATTGTTCTCAAAAGTGAAGTTTGGTGTTTCGCAAGATGCATATGTATACGACTCTAGAGAATTGATCATGTTACAGGATTGAATCACTATGACTCCCCACTCCCCTCCTTTCAATATAAATAATAAAAAATCGCTCACAATCTCATGTGAGCGATCATACATATGAACAATGTATTCACGAGCCAAGTTGGGCTCGGCTGAAGTGTCTGTATCCTGATACTGCAAAGAATAATACGGGAATTAAAAGAACTTCTGCTGAAGGGTTGCTGGCCTTCCGTGCGACAATGTACCCGATGAGGTATCCAATTGCTGATGCGCAAGCGAGATGGCCCATTTTCACTTCGAATGAGGTACGGATTTTTCTTCTCGCACTCGATCCCGAGAGTAATATTTCTCTTAGTTGTCGAGAATTTTCAACAATGGACAGTCCAAAATAGGCGCAGCCAGCAAAGAGCCCAAGCATCATGACGACAGATGCAAGGTTGTGAATCATGGACGTGCTCTCTTGTGGAGGAACCCTTTGTAACCCTAAAGGATTCAATGATTAGATGCAAGACTCACTTGTAAAAGAAAAACACTCTTTTCAGAGTGTTTTCACTATGGTGGGCGGTAGAGGATTCGAACCTCTGACATCCACTACGTCAAAGTGGCGCTCTACCAACTGAGCTAACCGCCCAATAAACAGCTATGCTACCTTACTTTGGTGGTTTTTTCAATCAGGAAACAAAAAAGGGCCATTGGTTCAATAACGGCCCTCTAAGAATTATTACTTGAGTATATTTAATGTGATCTGTAGATGAGGTTCTCTTCGGTTTCTTCCTGTATTGCTTCTCTTGAGCGTATAAACCAACCACTTCCAGTGTCTATGAGTTTGTCGCACTCGAGCAACCGAGAAAGTGCTTGGTCGAGCTCATCTTCGGTGTACGTTAATCGAACACCCGCATTTCGAACACAAAAACGATTATATAGCTCGTTCATTGAATAGGCATGATTGAAACCAATATGTTCTAGAATGAGTTTTTCAAGCTCTTCTCCCCGAGAGATAACAGGAAGTTTGGTCTTACGCATTGGAGTACCCCCCAAGATTTTTTTAGAACAGCCAGAGTATAGACTAGCGCTTCTGTATGTTTCGTCAATTATTTTGTGAGTTGCGGGCATCGTGGGTTCAGTACTAGAGCAGTGAGACACAGTAAGGGTCTCGGCATCATTTCGAGAGTTGAGATGAGGTACGTGGGTCTAGCTACTTTTTCACAACAGCGGTACCTTTGTACATGAATCCAAGGGGTTTTGATCCTTGAGAGAATTTCAGAAGTTTCAGCATTTCAAATCCTGAGTCAAGAATGAGAATCTCTATATCCCTATTCATATGACATCCACCTGCGAGGCGTTTTGAAAGAGGCGTGAGAAAGTTTTGTACTTTTGAAATAAATGTTTTTGACGATTTTCCATGCTCGACAAAAGAAAATTTTCCTCCTGGTCGTAAAATTCTAAAGACCTCTTTCAGCGCGGTTTCTGGATGAGGAATACTGCAGAGGGTCCAGGTTGAGATAACAAAATCAAGGCTATTATCGGGTAATGGGATATGTTCCGCTGAATCTTGGAGATGTTCTACGGGAAATGAGACTACCGAGATGTTGTTACGGGCAATTTCCAATAACCCTTCAGAAGGATCAAGAGCATACAACTTATTTACATTTTTGTAATAAGGAAGATTGAGACCTGATCCGAAACCTATCTCAAGTCCTGTGCCAGACAATTCTGAAACAACATCTATTCGATGCTGCTTCAACTCCTCATTTCTCATCGTCCAATGCAGGTATTTCGGTAGGATGTATTGTTTATAAAAGCCCATAATTTAGGGTTTGTGGGTCGCTTTTAGGGCGCCCTACTCGGCGGTGTGTATTGGACAAAGTTCGAATATATTTCGGACAAAATCCGCAGGATTTTGACGAATGATGCGCACCTCGTCCGCTCTCTTCGGTCGCGGTACAAAACCAAAAATTTTCCTTCCTTTCTTAGATTTTCGGCGGGGGGTGTGGGGGGAGCCGACAAAAAGTGGAAAGGAAATTTTTGGTTTTGATTCGCCGCTTCAGTCTCCGAAAAGAGCAGTATTTGTATTTTAGCACTTTTGGTTGCTCTTTTCTCCGTCTTCGCGGCGAGACGAGGCGCTTCCAATTCGGTTGCGCTAAGGCGCATCAAATCTTATTGTGCTTGCCCCGCCCGCCCAGTGCGCGCACAAATCCCCGCCGTTTTTAGGAGATATTATAAAACGGCGGGGATTGCTCCCCAGTATAAAAATAGTAAAGGGCTCCACTCGCGATTTCTCGCGGGGAGCCCTTCGATCGTGAACCGTTCAACTTCTCGACTTCGACGCGCTGGCGCCGCTTCCGCCGAGAGCACTGCTTGCTCCCAGCAAAAAGCCGAAGTTGTACCATCCGCCGCTGTTGTGCACTTCGTAGAAGTGCACGTTGTCGGAGAACAGCGAGATGATGAAGGTGATCGGACAGATGAGGCCATGCCACAGGCCGAGCCAGAATCCGGCGATGCTACCGTCGGTTCCGGCGGTGTGTGCAGCGGGATTGGGTCCAGCGGCACAGCCAGCCAACATGACAACGGCCAGCAGGGTGAGCGCCAACAAAGGCAACTGCTTCTTCATGACTTACCTCCAGTTTTCGGTTTGGAATGTGCGTTTTTTTTGAGCCACAATAGCTCAATGAATCCTGCCACTATCTTATCATACGGATAGCTTTTTGTCAAGCCAAAAAGACGGACTACCGATTGAGGTTTTTGGCTATTTCTGCAAACAATATTGCAAGAAAACCATTACTACGTTCATCATGAGTAACGCATCTGAAGGAGTTGCGTCTTTCATGGCTGGTTTTGCTGTGCTATTTGTTGCGCGTTCAGATGTGATAAATCCTTGAATTACATTCACTAGTGGTTCAGTAAATCGGTTTATAGGGATTATACCGTCCTCCTTTGCCTTCTGAAATAATTTTCCAACCTCTCCCTTTCCACTTTTCCCTTCTTCACCAACGAGCACTTGCAAGAACCGTTGGACAGCTCGATGTGCCTTAGTTATCACTTCGGGATAATCTTCTTTTCTGTAATCTTCAAACATAAGCGCCAAATCTGAACTTACCGATTTTCAATTTTGGCGGTGTTTTTTGGACGAAGTTCGAACTTTTTTTGAGGAAAACCCCCAATA
>CAYOHD010000106.1:0-3343 GCA_964403705.1 uncultured Bdellovibrionales bacterium
CGATAATACAATGGCCTGTCGAACGAAGTCTGGTAATCACGTCACAAATAGACGAATTTTTCCTCCATACAACAAAATACTCAGCACCAAGAGCCGCTTTCGCGAGGGACTTTTCTGCCTTTGTCAGATATTTCTGACTGGGCTTCGCTGGCGATGGTGTATATCCGGTGAGCCAAATTTCCTGGATCCCAGCACCATCGGCAGTCCGAAACATCGATCCGACATTCGCGGCACTTCGCACGTTATGAATAATCAGTACTTTGTTTGGGATATCACCTTCGATCATGTTCGTGAAATAATTCTTTGGCAGTTTCCCATACCGCTGGATATCCCTTCTTTTCTTTCAGCCAATACCACCATTCCGCTCCCCACAAATATATTTCCGGAAACCCCACTTTTTGAGCATAAGTAACATTTTCTCGTAATTTCTGTTCGTCCATGGTGCGAAACTGCTCTTTCAGCGGAACATCAGCCACCCAACCACTTGCCCATGGTTCAGCTTGCAACTCAATGACAGAGAAATGTTCTTGATTAGTCAGAAAACGAACGAACCACTCCTTCGCGATGAAAAAACTTGGGCCAAGCGGATAGGTGAAGTAGCCATAACCGGGTTTATGGATATGGCGGTACAAAGTTGTCCCAAAACGATCACCCCTGTGAGCCGCCTGATACCAAAGAGATAACTCTCCACTATCCGTAGTCAATATCGGTCGAGATGCATCAAGAGATCTCACAAGAGCAATTTCTCGATCGAGCATTTCTCGACGAAACGGCGGACACTGGCCAAAAAAAACGAGAAATGGTTCATTTTCAACCTGCCATACTTTGATTACTTCTGTATCCCGATAACGGTGAATCACCTCTCGAAGAAACTGATCCAAGGCTTCTTCACGCTGATTCACATCATCACTGACCCAGTCCGGAATATGACACTCTGGCCAACGAGGCACTCTTTGTCCAACGGCGAGAATGATCTCCCCGTCCCGAGCAGCAGTCTCCTGAATTTGCCAATCAAGATCATCAAAGTTGTACTCGTCATCTCGTGGCTCAGAAAGATCCCAGTAAACTGGAATACGTACCTTGCGAACACCAATATCATCAAGGAGAGCGAGATAGGTCTCCCTCCAATCTAGACCAAGATCACTTGCGTAACGCGTGGAAAAGGTAATCCCAAGCGTCACATCTTCACGTGGATGTAGCCCGGGTATATTAAACAACCCGAAAAGAAGCATCACTAAAAATGCGACCCACCATACAATCCAGAAAAATATCTTCAGAAAATAATACGTACCTGCTCGCATAAGAATCTTCTCAATAAATAAGGAGGCGTGCTCCGCTCATAACCGAAAGCCACATACCACATACGATTAAGGCAACAGCCACTCCTTTTTGTACCCACTGAAGCATACCGAATCGTTCTTCAAAAATATGCGGATACTGGGTAGATGTTACCCATGCAAGTATCAGGAGGAAAATAAACTGTATTCCTGAAAGCGCCTGAATAAACGTAACTGGTCCGAGATACGTAGCATAATTCATGAGAAACGCGGCCGTACCACCACTCACTTTGTTCGCAAGAAACAACATACCCGTCTTTGTATTTTTTTTACTCGCCACACCATGATCCTGTAAGCCAAAAAGAATCTCCTTCCGAAAACGAGGTATCAAAAGAAGGCTCATTCCACCAAGAAACATCCCGATACGCGACCAAACGAAACCGCTTTCAAAATTGACGTCATACTGATAGTACCCATATTTGAGAAGCAGAAGTGATACCGCCATACAGATACCAGCGGCTACCGCCAAAGGAGAAATATTCTCTTTTTTCCTCAACGGAAAATCAATGGTGATGAGTATTCCCCCTCCAACTAAGAGCGCGAAGGCTAAAAATTGCCCCCAAGTAATGGTCATGATTCGACCCATATCACCCCCCACTGGGAAAAAATATACAAACAAAGCAGTCATTGCCATGATAGTCCCAACAAGAGGTGCTACACGGGAAATTTCACTCTTTTGCACAGCAGCATACAATACCAACAGTCCGTACAAAAAGAGAATGCCCGAAATAAGAAAGATAAACGTTGGAACATTCCCGTACCACTGAAATCCAAATGGAATGAACAAAAGGGCGAACAAACTAAACAATGAAACAAAAAACGCGTACACAGATGGATGACTGATGCGACCTGAAAGGAGCACTTTATCTAAAAGCGCCGCCACAGCCCCGAAGAAATATGAGATAACCGAAACAATGATCCAGGTCATATTTGATAGTATACCGTGACCTGATAAAAATGTCTCGTAAAAAACTCTCCGAGTAATGCTTGACTCAGGAGACGTATCACGCGAAACCTATTTCTTTCCATAGAAAATCATGGTCATCACACGCAACACATACCGCCAGAGTAACACATCATCAGAAATAAAAACCCACCCTCTTAGCAATAGTCTCAATTTTCAAATTTCAGCCGACAAGCAATATCTTAAGCCTTATCTGTGTGGCAAAGGATTGAGACAGTTACGTAAATAAGCAGGTTTTTATTCTTTATCACGATAATAATACAGGTAATCCTAGGATGCCTCAGCAAATTGTTGATAGTACAACTTCACATCGCTAATCCATTTATGCACACTCTCGGGACTGTGTGTAGCGCAACTCGAACCGCATTTCCAGACTATCATCCGTTCCGGATCAGTGGTTCCTCGTAATTGAGAAAGTTCGATCAGGCGGGCTCCAATAGCATCTACAGCATCCGCGGGCTTCTCAAAACAACCGTATCCATCTTCTGTCATTCCACGATTTCCATATCCACGATAACCCCAGTAATTAAAACATTCTTCACCACGCAGCTTTGGTGTACGCTTCCCCCAGTTACTCTCTTTTTTAGCGATACCCACAATCAACCCAGCAATGCGAGAATCATATGTGGAAATACTTCCCGCCATACCTGAAATAGGATATTCATCCGAAGCAAGGAGAAGTACTTTTTCACGTATTTCTCTATTCTCCTCATGGACGCCTACTTGCCGCTCCTCCTCTTCAGTACAATCCTCAAAAGGAAGCTTAACAACCGCCTTCTGACCAAGAGAAGAAGTAAGAACTCGATCCATCTGCCAACGACACCGCGTGCGTTGAATTTCATATTCTGAGTCCGCTCGGGTAAATAAAGAGTCATTCTGCTCAAGCAGAGAGTTTTTGGCTCTCTCAGTTATGATGACTGAGGGCAAACCAGATAGCTCTGAAAAAGCCGCCCCTCTTTCAAGAGGAAAAACACTACCCGTAGTCACCACAAAAAAAAGAACAAGGGCGTGAAAACCCCTCAATAAAATAGTAGTTCGTGTT
>CAYOHD010000107.1:0-304 GCA_964403705.1 uncultured Bdellovibrionales bacterium
ACGGGCAACAGTATCGAGAACGTGTTCACATCGCTCCTCTCGTTGAGGAGAATAAAGAAACACGCTTTTTTATTGCCGCCCAACCCTTTCATCTTGAGGGGGATGGAGCGATGGAGCGATTTGGAGCCGATTTTCAGCAACTTTTTGGGACAGGGATGCGGGTTTCGGAGGCTCGTTTTTTTGCGTGGGTGAAACGTTGGTTTACGACTCAAGCGGAAACAGAATCTGGAACTGAGTTTCAGAAGCAGAAGGGAACTTTGGGAAATTTTATCACCAGTGAGTTCATACACCCTCTCTGTGAGCG
>CAYOHD010000107.1:314-3306 GCA_964403705.1 uncultured Bdellovibrionales bacterium
GAAGAAGACCGCATATTGGTTGAAGCAGCTCAGGCAGATGCCCGGGAGTTTCGTCGTCTGTATGTTAAGTATGAATCTCTTGTGAAACGGTATTTTCTCCGGCACTTGAGTTATGATCGGGATATGTCCGAGGACTTCACTCAGGAGACCTTTTATCGGGCGATCGTGTATCTTCCTGGTTTTACGGCGACCAATGCTTCGTATGGGACGTATCTTCTTCGGGTGGCTCATAATCTCCTCGTGAATCATTACCGGAAAAAACAAACAGTCGCGCTCTTTGATGATCGGGCGAGTGAAGATGCAGTGAGTTTTGTTGCTCCAATTTCTTCCGCGGTAGAACTTGTGTTTCATTCTCCGGCTTTACGTCTGTCAGAGCGAAAAATTCTTTCAATGAAATATCAGGAGGGTTATTCGATACATGAAATATCGGCTCTTCTTGGCATATCTGAAAATGCCACTAAATTACGTCTTTCCCGAGCGAGAAAGCATTTGAGGGAAATACTTTGAAAATCGTTGCGCGGGGTTGTGACACCTTTTTGCGTTTCGAGTGTTTATAAAGTATGTATAGTCGGGAGAGAACCGCTTTTTGTTTTGATGTGTTCTAGCAGGGGGGGTGAGGGAACTGGGTGCAACAAGGCACCTTGGGGTTGGTTTGTGTGGTAAATAGGTAAAAAATAAAGGTATGCCAGTCTACAAGATACAGAAGCGGAATGGTTCTATTGTTGATTTTAAACTGGAGAAAATTGAAGATGCTCTCAATCAAGCATCTAAGGCGACCGGAAAACACGATGAGATTATCGCTCAGGTGTTGGCGGAAGATGTGTATGCCCGATTGGAAGAAGAGTTTCTCGATAAGATTCCAACGGTTGAGGAGGTACAGGATATTGTTGAAGATATGCTCATTCAATACGGGTATGCCGAGACCGCGAAAGCGTATATCTTGTATCGTGAGAAGCGACGAGAGGCAAGAGAGGATCGAAATGTGGTCGTTGAGGTAGAAAAAACTATTCAGGAGTACCTCGACAAGCTTGACTGGAGAGTGAATGAGAATGCGAATCAGGGATACTCGCTCGGTGGGATGATTCTGAACACTTCAGGGAAAGTAATTGCTAATTATTGGCTCTCTCATATTTATCCCAAAGCGGTTGGGGATGCACACCGAAATGGAGACTATCATATTCATGATCTGAGTATGTTTTCGGGGTATTGCGCCGGATGGAGTCTGCGGGTGCTTCTTGAAGAGGGATTTAATGGAGTACCGGATAAGACTGAATCGGCACCGCCAAAACATCTTTCTTCGGCGGTGTCTCAAATGGTGAATTTCCTTGGGACATTGCAGAATGAGTGGGCAGGCGCTCAGGCTTTTTCAAGTTTTGATACGTATCTGGCACCTTTTGTGAAGAAGTATGAGCTTGAATTGCGGGAGGATATCAAAAAGTATCGCATGACTTTTCCTACCAAAGCCAAACAAGAACAATACATCGCAGATACGGTATATGACTACGTGCACCAGAATATTCAGTCTTTCGTTTTTAACCTCAATATTCCTTCGCGCTGGGGAACTCAAACACCATTTACTAACATCACGCTTGATTGGGATGTTCCGGAAGATATGCGTGAGAAGAGGCTGTTGTTAGGTGGCGAGCCATTCGCTTTTACTTTCGGGGAATTGCAACCAGAAATGGATGTTATTAATCGGGCTTTCATTGAGGTGATGTCCCGGGGAGACTCGAAGGGTCGTACTTTCACCTTTCCTATTCCAACTTATAATGTTACCAAAGAGTTTGAATGGGAAAATCCAAAAAATCTTCCTCTTTTTGAGATGACCGCCAAATATGGGACACCGTACTTTCAGAATTTTGTGAATTCTGAATTGAACCCAAGCGATGTTCGTTCGATGTGTTGTCGATTGCAGTTGGATCTTCGTGAACTCCGGAAACGCGGCGGCGGGCTGTTTGGTTCAGCGGAAATGACTGGGTCAATTGGTGTTGTGACCATCAATGCGGCACGACTCGGGTATATGTATCGGGGGGATCGGGAGAAGTTTTATAAGCGTTTTGCGTACCTCATGGATCTTGCTCGAACATCACTCGAGATTAAGCGTGAGGAAATACAAAAGTGGATTGATCGGGGGCTTTTCCCGTACACGAAGCGCTATCTTGGGTATCTCCGGAATCATTTTTCGACTATCGGGGTGAATGGGATTAATGAAGCTATTCGTAATTTTACGGGGGATACGGAAAATATCACTACTCCGGGTGGTCAGATATTTGCGAAGGAAATCTTAGACTTTATGCGGGAGCGTATTAAGGATTATCAGGAAGAAACGAATAATTATTATAATCTTGAAGCAACACCAGCCGAAGGAGTCACCGCGCGATTCTCCAAGGAAGATCAGAAGCGCTTTCCGGATATTATTCAGGCTGGGACGGTGGAGGCTCCATACTACACCAACTCTTCTCAGGTGCCCGTGGAATACAGCGATGATATTTTTGAGGTATTGGAGTTGCAAGATGAGCTGCAGCGTAAGTACACTGGTGGTACGGTGTTGCACTGTTATATGCACGAGAAAGTAAGCTCTGGAGAAGCCTGCCGGAGTCTCGTTCGCTCGATTCTTTCCAATTACCGTCTGCCCTATATTACTATCACGCCGACTTTTTCCATTTGTCCGAGGCATGGTTATCTGGAAGGAGAATGGGACTATTGTCCCAAGTGTGATCGAGAGCTTGGTATTGAGAGCGGTGCGCGATTTGATGTAAAAACAAGGGAAAAGTACGAGAGTCAGCGCGCAGAAACGGTTCAGAAAAGTAGTCAGAAGAAAAAAGGAGTATAATATCTTTATTCAGGTCTTTAAAGAGAAATAATTGTCTAAAAACAAAGAGTATGACTGAGGAAACACAGTTGGTAGAACGAACTCGTTGTGAGGTGTGGACGCGAGTGATGGGGTATCATCGTCCCGTTTCACATTTCAATATTGGGAAGAAATCCGAGC
>CAYOHD010000108.1:0-3283 GCA_964403705.1 uncultured Bdellovibrionales bacterium
TGAAATCTCCCTTTGATAGCATCCTTGCGAATGCTGATAACCCTACAGTGCTCCGACGACAGGATTCGAACCTGTGACCAATTGGTTAACAGCCAACTGCTCTACCGCTGAGCTACGTCGGAATGTCTTCTCTTGTCTCAAGAATACCATCACACTGTATCTCAAAAACCCTTCTCTGGCAAGACTGATGGCTCACAATAGACATAGTTAAGAGATATCCCCCCTTCTCGGTCACCTGAGAGCCGCTTATTTCTTCAGATTCTTCACCATATCATCAACCGACTGATTTTTTGGTTTCAGAGCCTCTTCAAACTTTTTTACTTTCTCAGCCCGAGAAGCGTCTCCTTTATAGCGTTCGACATACGCCTGCGCGACTTGGGCTGCCTCCGCGGATTTACCAGTTTTGATCAGTGCCACAGCATAGTTGTACCAGACCTCTCCGAGCTCGGGAGTGAATTGATACACTGGTCCAAGTAAATCTGCCACTTCCTGATAATTCTCTTCTCGTATATATATATTCGCCAGATTATAACGAGCCGGAAAGACATACGGATTCTTTTCGAGCACCTGCCGCAAGTACCGCTTGGCTGCAAACGCATCGTCATGCTTGCTTCGAAGCGCAGCCAGCGCGACTAGCGTGGCAAGAGAATCTCCTTGGCGCTCCAAAGAACGAACCAAAAATTCCTCTGCCCGGGTGTCATCGCCCGACTCCAAAAATCGTGAAGCCTCAAAAAAATCCGGGTTATATCGTGGCGGTACTTCTGTATCTTTGATAAAACGATCAAATGCCATCCGAGCCTCTTCGGGCGAAAGCGCTTGCATGTGCTTGAGTATTTGTACCTCCGCATAGTTACCCAAATCATCGGGACGAATCATAATCAAACGCTTTATCAGCGCCTCAGCCTCATCATATTGCCCTCTCCTGAGTACAATATGGGCCAGGTTTCGATACGCCCACGCATATTCATCGTCATCCGCAATCGCATCTCGAAAATACCGTTCTGCTTTTTCAGTATCACCATGATTCAAATACCAATACCCAATGTTATGATACGCATCCGCAAAACTGAGGTGTTTGAAAATAGAAAGCGGCAGAAGGACGAGTAGACAAACCCCCGCACCAATACCAAGAAGACCTCTCACGCCTTCCATCGAACGCTCACGAAATCGCTCCCACAGAAATACTATCCCGCCCGCCGAAAAAAGAAGCAGAAAAGGCACCAGTGGCATCCGATAGCGCGAGTTCATGGTTGTCATCAGGAGTACCGCGACATACGCCCCGAAACACAATACCAGTATCAGACGTGCTCGACGAAAACGAGCCAACGCGTCTTTATCCTTCTCCCCAAAAATCACACGCTCAAATGTCCGAAAAAAAAGTGCAGCGAGTCCAATCCCACCACAAATGATCGCGAGAAAATACCCGGGCAATACCCACAGAAATGGAATCTGCGAACGGTAAAAAGCATAGCTGTAATTATCACTGTATTCCCGATAATTCAAGAGAAGGAGTATTTTGTAACCAATATTTGAGACGAAATGTCCTGGTGACGCGGTGATTTCCGCCAAGGATTTCCGTATCCAAAATTGTGAGACCTGAGAAGGAAGTAGTTCTTTCCCTTCGTATGCTTCCGCCATACCGACAGCATCTGATTCTTCATATCGAGGATGCGGGCGAAGAAAGTCTGGGACGCGCGCGGTCGAGCCATCTCCGCCCCACCAATTCCCCTGATACAATACCAGCCCAATGGAATAGTTTGTCAGCACCCTGTCATGCCCGACGACAAAGTTCCGAAGGGTAATCGGGAGAATACAGAGAAGCATTCCCGCAAGAAAACAAGCGGAGAAAAACCATTTGTCTCTCTGTTCCCAACCACGAGAGAAAACGAAAATCAGCATCAAAACAACGGGGGCAAAAATAATCGTATTCCCCTTAATCAACCCGATACAGCCAAGCACGATGCCCATCAGAAAAAAAGACCAGCGCTTTGGTTTTTCGAAAACCGAAAAAAGCATGAGGAGAAAGAGAGGGAGACTGTATACTTCGAGACTCGTCTTCAGAAAGAGTCCCTCGTAAAATACAAACGGACCATACAGCGCCGCCAAAAGTCCGGCTACCATACCAATAGGCTTTGTCAGCATGCGCTTGCCCACCCAAAAGAGCAGGACCGGAAACAAAGCTCCCAGTAGAAATTGAAATCCAAGAACCACAGAGGAGAAAAAAGACTCACCAAATATCTTCAGAAAAACCGCCAGAAAATACGCGTAAAACGGCTCGGTAAAAAAGACTTTGTCACCCATCCAACCATGATTCACTATAGTCCGCGCCCACTCAAGATAGTATTCCGCGTCGAGCATCGGCAATCGCAAGGTCTCATCACGTACCAAAAAAGATACGTATGCCAGACGAGTAGTGGCAGCCAGCCCAATCAAAGTAAACACAAACTTCTTTTCGGAAGACAAAAGACCATGCAAAATATTCCTCACCTTGGGCCACCAAGCCACACGAGAGACATGACGCGCGGCAGGACTTTCTTTTCCAAGTAAAACCCTTGCTTCCTTACGGCTGAGCGCAAATTTATCCTGAAGATCTCTTTCTGTTGCGCGGGGATGATTCTCAAGAAATTTCCGTATTTTCTCGCTTCGACGCATAGACCAAAAATGAGAGAAACTTAGTAATCTCGCAGTTTTTTCAGACTAGCGTGTTCACGAATTTTCTCCAGAGCCTTCGCCTCAATCTGACGAATACGTTCGCGCGTCACACCAAACTCCTGCCCCACTTCTTCCAGTGTATGCGTCACACCATCCTCAAGTCCAAAACGAATACGCAGAATTTTTTGTTCGCGCGGTGTCAATTCACCCAGGATATCCGAGATATGCTGCTTCAACAGTTTCCGTGAAGCCGACTGATGCGGCATAATCGTTTCGGTATCTTCAATAAAATCTCCCAAGACAGAATCATCTTCACTATCACCGACACTCGTCTCCAAAGAAACCGTCTCCTGGGAAATCTTTTGGATGTGGCGAATCTTCTCAACTTCGATATTCATTTCCGCCGCGATTTCTTCTGCCAATGGTTCACGTCCAAGCTCCTGCACCAAACGACGCGTCACCTGAGCGTATTTATTGATGGTTTCCACCATGTGAACCGGAATACGAATCGTGCGAGACTGATCAGCTAATGCGCGAGTGATCGCCTGACGAATCCACCACGTCGCGTATGTCGAAAACTTAAATCCTTTCTGATAATCAAATTTCTCAACGGCACGGAAAAGACCAATAT
>CAYOHD010000109.1:0-3209 GCA_964403705.1 uncultured Bdellovibrionales bacterium
CACTTAAAATGTTGTGCTGAACAAGCATGTGGGTTCGAGTCCCACCTGGCCCACACAGAATAAATTCTCCCTAGACTGATTTCCGGAGAGTCGCAAGAAACTTTGGGATGCGCAAAAAGTCTTCTTTGAGGGTGGCGCGCAAACCACCATTATAGAGCGCGGCTGCTGGATGATAGAGTGGAACGATGGCGCGTTTTCCGAAATCAGATAAAGTGGTTTCAAAAAGTTGTCCGTGTACTTCTGAAATGCGCGCATTCGGAAGAAAATACTCAAGAGCATGACGACCGAGCGGAATAATAAGCAGCGGATTGATGAGTGAAATCTCTTCAACAAGCCATTCCCTGCAATCGAGTTTCTCTTCTGGAAGCGGATCCCGATTATTGGGCGGACGATATTTTACGGTATTGGTGATATAGATATCTTCTCGTTGAAGTGCAATAGAAGTGAGCATTTCATTGAGAAATTTCCCGGCTGATCCAACGAAAGGAATACCTTGCTGATCCTCCTTCTTGCCGGGGGCTTCTCCGATGAAAACAATGTCGGCATTCGCGTTGCCATTCCCCCAGACAGCACGTGTGGCCGTATCACGAAGGGCACATTGGCAGGTAAGGGAGTGTCGAGTGTGTATTTCTTCGAGGACTTTTTCCTTTTTCATAGCTCTTTTTGGAAATTATTGTTTTTTTGTGTACGGATATGTATTTTGATGACAATGGAGGATGGCATTGAAATGAGAATTTTAAAGTGATTTTGGAATCACTTGCCATCCATACTCTGTTTCAATAATTTTTCCTGGAACTTCAAAGCCACTCGCGAGCTTATGTCCGCCCCCACCGAGAGTTTTGGCAATAGCTGATACATCGACCGCATGATGCTCAAGTGATCGGAGACTCCCGCGCACCATCCCCCCATCTCTTTCGGAGAGCACGAGTACATACTTCGCTTCAGGGACGGCGCTCAAGATGGTGGTCACTTGATAGATATCATCTACCATTGCTTCACACTCATCAACATCCTGTTGGGTGATAATAGTCGTGAGAAGGCCGCTGTGAGGATGAAGACGAGCTCGTTCGAAGGCTTTCCCCCAGAGTTTGAGTGCAGCTACCTTCTTTTTTGAAAAAATAAGCTCGGCAATTTTATTAGCTGGTGCGCCGTAGTGCATGAGTTCTGAGGCAATGCGCATGACCTGTGCGGTGACATTGGCGTGTTGAAAGGCTCCAGTATCAAACATGAGACCTAGGAGTAGCGCAGTAGCTATTGGTTTGGTCAGTGTTACACCAGCTGACTGCAGAAAGAGATAGACAAGCTCAGAACTCGAAGAGTATTCCGGATCAATAATGACGACATCTCCTGAGAGTAAGATGTCCGGATGATGATCAATGAGCACCGTTACGGTTTCTGGCTTGAGTCGAGGGAGTACTTTATCAAAGCCTCGATCTACGCTGTCACAAGCAATAACGGCATCGTAAGAATCAAGATTGAGAAGATCGGGGTGGAGAAATTCAGCTTCAAAAAGAGCATGTAGGTTCTGAGGAAAAGCATCGAAACATCCAATGTCGACTTTTTTCCCGGTCTGTTCGAGGAAATACTTGAGCGCTATGTTCGCACCCACGGTATCGGGATCTGGTCGAGAATGAGCGAAGAGAAGTATGCGAGAGGCATTGTCTATCACATATCGGAGGGTTTTCCATTCTTTGGAGAAGTCGCGCATAATTGGGAGGGGTTTCCGCTTTGCTTCTTCCTGTATCAGATGCGGTATTTGACTCACGATGCGCTGAATACACAGTACATTGGTATCATTTATCCCCTGCTTCTTGCTTGATTTCGATAAGAAGCTTTTCAATAACATCTGCAGATTGTTCCGTGTGATCGGATTCTATCAGGATTCGCGGGCGAATTTTCATTGAGAGTTTAGCATTGAGTGCTTTCTGGAGGCGATTTTGTTCGTGTCGAAGCGTTACGAGAGCGTAGTTTTCTTCCTGTTCAGGAAACACAGAAACCGATACACGAGTGTACCGAAGATCTGGAGTGGTGTCAACCTTGGCAATAGTGATGAGTACCCCTTGTTTGAGAGAGATTTCTTGATCAAGTAATTCACTCAAAATTTCTCTGACCAAGCTATTCATTTTTTCAACGCGGTGTGCCATGGAAATAAGTATTAAAATTGCTTTAGAGCGCTTTTCTGGTTCTGCGTCGTAGTTTTCAGTGCCCTCGAGAGGAATCGAACCTCTATTTCATCCTTAGGACGGATTTGTTCTATCCATTGAACTACGGGGGCTACGGGGAATAAGGAATCTCGGGGAGGAGAAGAGGTAATAGGTGCCTAGTTGATTATAGAATGGCTTATGAGAACCTCTTTATTCTTCAGAGCAATGAAACGCTTTTTGCTGGTAGTGCGCTTCCTGAGAGGAGAAGAACAATGGTTTTTTGATAGAGTAGCTTTTTTAAGCCAAAATATGATTTTTTTCGGTGTGGACCATACCGGATTCGGACCGGTCACCTCTCCCATGCCATGGGAGCGCTCTACCAAATGAGCTAATGGCCCAAAAGCCTCTCTCAATTACCAATATAATATGGCAAATCTTTCCCGAAGAGTCAACCTCTCTAGAAAAAACCTTTGATTACCAGCGGAAAAGCTCATCTTTGATTCGGTAAAAAGTAGTTTTCTGGAGAAGTAAGAGAACCCGAACTCGTTTATTTTCACATTATAAAATAAAATAATAATAAAGTCAAATTCTGTATTAGTTTATACATTCACCTCTGTTCCACATGGAACAATTTACCAGAAGGAACACCGCTCACGGAATCAAGAACCAAAAAACCTATTCCACGTGGAACAATACGGATGAAAGGAATATTTGAAGATATCTTTCATTCCAGCTTGTTCCATGTGGAACAAACAGACGTGACATCGGAAGCGGAGAATATTCCACCGAACTTTTTTCTTTGTTCCATGTGGAACAAAAGGTATCGCCAGAAGTTTCTGTTCATTGGTTTCAGTTGTTCCACATGGAACAAAACCGATGTTCCTTTTACAGAAGAATTCATACACAATTATTCCACGTGGAACAATTTCGGAATACGAGAAGACATGGTTCATTTCCAGAGAAATGTTCCACGTGGAAACTTTATTGAAAAGCCTTGATCTCAAGTGGTAAAATGTTCCACGTGGAATGATTTGAGTGTATTCAAAGATTGTGACAAGAATAATT